>CAJBIA010000139.1 GCA_903953055.1 uncultured Methylophilaceae bacterium | reverse complement strand
TTGATCTGGCTCAAAAACTGGGCAAGTAAATTCTGAATCTCTCACCTTCCTATTGAAATCACCCATATTTACCCCATATAGATTGTATAAACAATCCTATATGGGGCAATGGCATGAGATTAGATAAACTAACCACAAAGTTTCAGCAAGCGCTGAGCGACGCCCAGAGCTTGGCTGTTGGTCACGACCATACCAGTATTGAAGCCACCCATTTGTTGTCCGCGTTGTTAAGCCAAGATGATGGCGGAACTGCATCATTGCTCGCGCGAGCCGGCGTGAATCTTGAACCGCTAAAAGCCGGCCTCCAAGTTGCACTGACCCAGTTGCCGAAAGTGGCTGAGAGTTCTGGCGAAGTTAGCATTTCTCGCGATTTAAATAACCTACTTAATCTGACAGATAAGCACGCTCAAAAACGTGGGGATGCTTATATTGCGAGCGAAATGTTCTTGCTTGCTTTGGCCGAGGATAAGGGCGATACCGCACGTTTATTGAAACAAGTTGGATTGAATAAGGCGGCTTTAGAAGCTGCAATTAGTGCAGTCCGTGGCGGCGAGTCTGTCGACAATCAAGAATCGGAAGGTCAACGTGAGTCCCTTAAAAAATACACGTTAGATTTAACAGAGCGGGCTCGTATGGGCAAGCTTGACCCAGTGATTGGCCGTGACGATGAAATTCGCCGCGCTATTCAAGTACTTCAACGTCGAACTAAGAATAACCCAGTGTTAATTGGTGAGCCTGGCGTGGGCAAAACCGCGATTGTGGAGGGGCTCGCTCAGCGTATTGTTAATGGTGAAGTGCCTGAGTCTCTTAAGGGGAAGAAGGTATTGTCGCTAGATATGGCGGCCTTATTGGCTGGCGCCAAATATCGCGGTGAGTTCGAGGAACGTCTGAAATCGGTGCTTAAAGAGTTAGCGCAAGATGAAGGTCAAACGATCGTGTTCATCGATGAGTTACATACGATGGTGGGCGCCGGTAAAGCTGAAGGGGCGATGGACGCAGGTAACATGCTAAAACCAGCGCTGGCTCGCGGCGAGTTACATTGCGTTGGCGCGACGACATTAGATGAATACCGCAAATATATCGAAAAGGACGCAGCATTAGAGCGTCGCTTTCAAAAAGTACTCGTGGATGAGCCATCGGTTGAAGCCACCATTGCGATTCTTCGTGGTTTGCAAGAAAAGTATGAATTACATCACGGGGTTGAAATTACTGACCCAGCAATTGTGGCTGCGGCTGAGCTTAGCCATCGTTACATTACAGATCGTTTCTTGCCGGATAAGGCAATTGACTTGATTGATGAAGCGGCGGCAAAGATTAAGATGGAAATCGATAGCAAACCAGAAGCGCTCGATAAACTAGATCGTCGTCTAATTCAATTAAAAATTGAACGTGAAGCGGTGCGTAAAGAAAAAGACGAAGCCTCTAAAAAACGCTTTGCTTTAATTGAAGATGAAATCAGTCGTTTGGAAAAAGAATCTGCGGATTTAGAAGATATCTGGAAAGCTGAAAAAGCCCAGGTTCAAGGCTCTGCACATATTAAGGAAGAAATTGAAAAGATTAAGCATCAAATGGATGAAGCGACGCGTAAAGGCGAGTGGCAGAAGGTTTCTGAGTTGCAATATGGAAAATTGCCAGCGCTAGAAGCCCAGCTAAAAAATGCTGCTGCCGAAGAAGATAAGGGCGAAGTGAAGCTTAATAAGCTATTACGTACACAAGTGGGCGCTGAAGAAATTGCAGAAGTGGTGAGTCGTGCGACAGGAATTCCAGTGTCTAAAATGATGACAGGGGAACGTGCAAAACTCTTGACCATGGAGACTAAATTGCATGAACGTGTCGTGGGTCAAGATGAAGCGGTACGTTTGGTTTCAGATGCGATTCGTCGTTCACGTTCTGGCTTAGGAGACCCTAACCGTCCTTATGGTTCATTCTTATTCTTAGGCCCAACCGGGGTGGGTAAAACAGAGTTATGTAAGGCGCTGGCTGGGTTCTTATTTGATTCTGAAGACCACTTAATTCGTATCGACATGAGCGAATTTATGGAGAAGCATTCAGTATCACGCTTGATTGGGGCGCCTCCTGGTTACGTTGGGTATGAGGAAGGGGGCACGTTGACAGAGGCGGTGCGTCGTAAACCTTACTCAGTCATTTTGTTGGATGAGGTTGAGAAAGCCCATCCAGATGTCTTCAATGTATTGCTTCAGGTGCTCGATGATGGACGTTTGACAGATGGTCAAGGGCGTACGGTGAGTTTTAAAAACACCGTCATTATCATGACGTCGAATTTAGGCAGTCAGATGATACAAGGGATGACCGGCGATGATTATCAAGTAGTGAAATTGGCGGTCATGGGGGAAGTCAAAACCCACTTCCGTCCAGAGTTTATTAATCGTATTGATGAGATTGTTGTTTTCCATGCACTGGGTGAAAGTAATATCAAGGCAATCGCAAGCATACAATTGCAATATCTCGCTAAGCGTTTGGAAGCCATGGATATGCAATTAGAGGTGAGTGAAGCTGCATTAGGTGAAATATCAAATGCAGGATTTGATCCAGTTTATGGCGCAAGACCACTCAAACGTGCGATTCAAAGTGAACTTGAGAATCCGCTTTCTCGTGAAATCTTGGCGGGTAATTTTGCACCTAAAGATACCATTAAGGTAGACTTTAAAGGTGGAAAAATGTTGTTCACCAAATAAGGAATGAAGATGCGCGGTGGATGTTCATTAGGTCAATATATGGCATGGTTAGCGGTTGGTTTATTGATCGCTGGTTGTGCTAGTACGCCTATAGAGCCACCGAAAATCGAGCGGATTTCTGCTGAAGAGCTCGATCGCATCATGCCTCAAGCCATTCCAAATCTGAGCTTGGATGATATTGTGAAACTCTCACAAGAGAAACTATCGGCCGATCAAATTATTCAAAAAATTAAAGATAGTCAGTCGCAATATGCTTTATTACCATCGCAATTGCTTGAGTTAAGCAATAAAGGAGTTGATCAAAAAGTGCTGGATTACATTTATTCGGCACATGAACAGGCGGTTCGCGATAGTTTTGCTGAGGAAATTAATAAGCGTGAGCAAAGTAAAGCGAAGGAACAAGAAAAGCTTAAGCGTGAATATCAGTTAAGGCAGCCTTACTACGACCCTTATTGGGGTTATCCTCGGAGCCCATACTGGGGTTACCCACGGCCATTTTATGGACCAGGTATGTATTACCGTTTTTAGCTTAGTCCAATGCAACAACTCAATCATACAATTAGCATTAAAACGAATGGTCGACGTCTGTATGACATTACTCCTCAAGTACTTGACTGGGCGAGGACTAGCGGTTTAAAAACGGGTTTGCTCACCATGTATATCCAACATACTTCCGCCAGCCTTCTGATTAATGAAAACTACGATAGGGATGTGCTGGTCGATATGGAGCGTTTTTTTGCGCGCTTGGTGCCTGATGGTGATCGATTGTTTATCCATACCTCAGAAGGCCCAGATGATATGCCAGCGCACATTCGCTCCGCATTAACACAAACTTCTATTTCCATTCCCTTGATCGACGGGAAGGTTGCGCTAGGGATGTGGCAAGGAATATTCATGTATGAACATCGTTTGGCAGCGCATACACGCAATGTGTTACTTCATTTAATCGCCGAGTAGCCTTTTGCAAAACGCTATTTTATATTCTTATCGAAGGTGTCCTTATGCGATGCGCGCGCGTATGGCACTGCGTTATTCCAACGTTGAAGTTGAAATTCGCGAGATTTCCTTAAAGCAAAAACCAGCAGCGATGATCGCTGCTTCCCCTAAAGCAACGGTGCCGGTGTTAGTACTTGCTAGCGGTGAAGTCATTGAGCAAAGCTTAGATATCATGAATTGGGCTTTAGAAAAGTCGGATGTAGATCATTGGAATATTCAGCACTCTGAACAAGAGGAATTGATCCTATCGAATGACACTACGTTTAAAAAATCCTTAGACCAATACAAATACGCGATTCGTTTTCCTGAGCATCCAGCAGAAGTTTATCGGGCACAAGGCGAGGTTTTTTTGCAGCGATTAGAAGCCTTACTCGAACAAAATATTTACCTTTGCCGTGACAGTATTTCAAAAGCGGATATCGCGATTTTCCCTTTTGTGCGGCAGTTCTCTATGGTGGATGAAGCTTGGTTTAAAACTGCCCATTATCCAGCGCTAAAAGTTTGGCTTGAGCATTTATTGCAGAGCGCGCTTTTTATCGATGTGATGCAAAAGTATCCCCTATGGAGCGAGGCATAAAACAAAAAGGGGCACTTGTGTGCCCCTTTTTTTATTCGACTAGATTAGTGGCCAATTGATCCGATTGTCCTGCCGACTTTTCTGATGTGACATTTTCGAAATCTAAAGTGATTTGGTCTTTATCATCAATATCGACAAACACATGCCCCCCATTTGCTAATTTCCCGAATAGCAATTCATCAGCCAAGCCACGTCTAATGGTATCTTGAATGAGTCGAGACATAGGACGGGCGCCCATGAGTGGATCGAAGCCTTTTTTGCCCAAATAAGCTTTGAGCTTATCGCTGAAGCTTGCCTCTACTTTTTTCTCGTGCAGTTGATCTTCTAATTGCATCAAGAATTTATCCACCACGCGCATGATAATGTCTTGTGAAAGTGGTGCAAATGAAACGGTCGCATCCAAGCGGTTACGGAATTCTGGGCTGAATAGGCGTTTGATTTCAGCCATTTCATCCCCGGCTTGCTTCCCTTGCGTAAAGCCCATGCTAGTTTTTGAAAGCGCATCGGCACCAGCATTCGTAGTCATGATGATCGTGACGTTGCGGAAGTCTGCCTTACGGCCATTATTATCAGTTAATGTGCCGTGATCCATGACTTGAAGCAAAATGTTGTAAATATCTGGATGGGCTTTTTCAATCTCATCAAGCAATAGCACGCAATAAGGATGTTTAGTGATGGCTTCGGTCAGTAAGCCGCCTTGTTCAAATCCTACGTAGCCTGGAGGCGCACCAATTAACCTTGAAACGGCGTGGCGCTCCATATATTCAGACATATCAAAGCGGACTAACTCAATGCCTAGGGTGTAGGCCAATTGTTTAGCCACTTCCGTTTTACCAACGCCAGTGGGTCCTGAGAATAAGAATGAGCCAATCGGTTTATTCTGATTGCCCAAACCGCTTCGCGCCATTTTGATGGCAGCTGCAAGGGACTCAATGGCTTTATCTTGTCCAAATACAACGGCTTTTAAATCACGGTCTAGTGTTTTAAGTGCATTGCGATCGTCGCTTGAAATGTTCTTGGGTGGAATCCGCGCAATTTTGGCGATGATATCTTCAATTTCCTTATCGCCAATGACTTTCTTTTGCTTGGACTTTGGCAAGATACGTTGCGCAGCCCCTGCTTCATCAATCACATCAATGGCCTTGTCGGGTAAGTGACGGTCGTTAATGTATTTGGCAGAAAGTTCTGCTGCTGTATTGAGGGCGCTGATGGTGTACTTCACGCTGTGATGTTTTTCAAAGCGTGATTTCAACCCTTTTAGGATTTGTACCGTTTCAGCAATGCTAGGTTCTTCTACGTCAACTTTTTGGAAGCGGCGTGATAGGGCATGGTCTTTTTCAAAAATACCGCGATATTCTTGATAAGTGGTTGCGCCGATGCATTTGAGTGAGCCATTAGATAAAGCTGGCTTTAGCAGATTGGAAGCATCTAAAGTGCCACCACTGGCAGCGCCAGCACCAATTAAGGTGTGAATTTCATCGATGAACAATACGGCATCCGTTTGCTCCTCTAATTTTTTCATGACCGCTTTGAGGCGTTGCTCGAAGTCGCCACGGTATTTGGTGCCAGCAAGTAAAGCGCCCATATCTAATGAGTAAATCACTGCATTGGCGAGCACGTCGGGTACATTTTTTTCAACAATACGACGCGCCAACCCTTCCGCGATAGCAGTTTTACCAACACCAGCTTCGCCAACTAATAGTGGATTATTCTTGCGGCGTCGGCATAAGGTTTGGATCACGCGCTCAAGTTCTTTCTCGCGGCCAATCACTGGATCAATTTTCCCTGCCAATACCTGATCATTAAGATTGAGTGTGTAGCTATCTAAAGCGCTAGCGGGCGGCGCTTCTGTTTCAGTATTTTGTTCAGCTTCAGCGCGTTTGGATTCTTCAGCGACTTTGGCAACGCCATGTGAAATGTAGTTCACCACATCCAAGCGTGTGACGCCTTGTTGATGAAGGAAGAATACGGCATGGGACTCTTTTTCACCATAGATGGCGACCAATACGTTTGCGCCAGTGACTTCTTTTTTACCAGAGGACTGCACATGCAATATAGCGCGTTGAATGACGCGTTGGAAGCCAAGTGTTGGCTGCGTGTCTACTTCTTCATCACCGCCAACATTGGGGGTGTGTTCTTCGATGTAATGATTAAGCTCTGAACGCAGTTTATCGAGATTTGCGCCACAGGCTCTTAACACTTCGGCCGCAGTCGGATTATCAATCATTGCCAGAAGTAGATGTTCTACCGTAATGAGCTCATGACGCTTCTGACGGGCGTCCATAAACGCCATGTGTAGAGAGACTTCTAATTCTTGAGCAATCATATTTACTACCTTTATTAACTACTTAATTAAACTTCTTGCATGCTGCATTGCAATGGATGCCCGTGTTCTTTGGCAAAATCTAATACTTGGCTTACCTTGGTTTCGGCAATGTCTAGCGGATAAATGCCGCATACACCTGAACCCTTATTATGAACTTGGAGCATGATTTGCGTAGCTTGTTCACGATTCTTTTTAAAAAAACGTTCAAGGACCTCGACCACAAACTCCATGGGGGTGTAGTCGTCATTGAATAGCAAAACGCTATACATTGAAGGTGGCTTGGCTTTCTGTGTTTTTGCCGCTTCTAACGTTCTCTCTTGATGCTTAATGCCAGCCATTGATGTTCCTATTTTGAGCCTAATGCAAAAAAATTCAAGCTTAAAATTATGATGTTTTAGTGAATATTTTTTTCTTGATTAGAAGCACTAATCGGCATAATGCGAACGCTTTTAACAATTTTATCCTGCGTTTGCATAATCTCTAAAGCGCAATCCCCTATTCGAATACTCGTCCCTGGCTCGGGAATGTCTTCAAAATGCTCCAGCACTAGCCCATTGAGTGTTCTTGGTCCTTCTATTGGTAGGTTGAGACCTAGTTTTTTATTCAGGTCTCGTAAGGAACAACTCCCATCAACGACCCAAGCACCATCTTCTTCTTGATGGAAGGTATTTGCACGCAGTGGCGATTGTGTTGTGAAGTCCCCAATAATTTCTTCTAATATATCTTCGAGTGTCACTAAGCCTTTGAGTTCACCATATTCATCAACAACTAGGGCCATGCGTTGATGATGCTCTTGGAATTGTTGAATTTGAGTGTATAAGGGGGTGCCTGAAGGGATGAAATACGGGTCATTGATGACTTCGCGTAATCCTTCAATCGTCAATTCGCCATTACGAAGTTGATTAATCACTTTTCGAATATGAATAATGCCAACAATTTCTTCCTCCGCCCCTTCTTTGACGAGCAAGCGGGTATGGTTGCTTGAGGTGATTTGTTGAATCAATTCTTCAAAAGGGGTATCGAGATCGACATGCTCAATTTGCGTGTGTGCCGTCATGACGTCATCGACAGTGGCATCTTCTAGATCAAAAAGATTGAGCAAAATGGCACGATTTTTTTGCGGGATATAACCGCCTGCATCGCTAACGATGCTTCGAAGCTCATCGGTTGAAACGGCGTGAGAGACTTGATCGAAGTTAACTTTGATTCTGAAAATCTTCAGTAAGCCCGTCACAAAAAGATTAATGAACCAAATGGCAGGGTAGATTGCTCGCGTGATGGGGTAGAGCACATAGCTATAAGCAAATGCAATTTTTTCGGCATGCGCTGCAGCAATGACTTTTGGTGTGATTTCGCCGAACACCAAAATAACGAAGGTGACGATGACCGTTCCGAGGAAAACGCCGGTATTACTTTCACCTAAGAGCTTGAGGCTGATGTCATCACTAATGGTAGCAATGGATACTGCAGCAAAGGTGTTACCTAATAAGATCGTGCCTAAAAGATGGTCGGTTTTGGCGAGGAGTGCTTGCGCTAATCGGGCGCCCCGGTGGCCATCTTTTGCTAGATGGCGTAGGCGATAACGATTCAAGGTCATTAAGCTGGTTTCGGCGCTTGAGAAAAACGCAGCTAGTAGTATGAGCAATCCTAGAATGATGAATTGCAGGGGTATCGAGATCTCGTTCAAGTGAGGTATTTACAGAATGTGATACTGAAGTTTCCTCGCTTTGACCTCCGCTTGTCAAGGCATCTCGTCGACGTTTTCTTTCTTTTCAGCGCCAGTGATTAAGTTCTCGCGAGAAACGCCTAAGTACAATGCGATCGGACAAGCCACAAGGACTGAGGAGTAAATACCAAACAAAATACCGATGGTCAGTGCCAATGAGAAATTATGGAGCGTTTCACCGCCAAACATCAACATAGAGAGGACCATTAGCTGTGTACAAAAGTGAGTAATCACGGTACGTGACATGGTGCGTGTGATCGCATTATCAATGACGGTGATGACGGTTGCTTTACGCATTTTTCTGAAGTTCTCGCGCACTCGGTCAAATACCACCACGGATTCATTCACTGAGTAACCCAAGACGGCAAGAATGGCCGCAAGCACTGTGAGGTTGAACTCCCATTGAAAGAAGGCAAAAAAGCCAAGAATAATAATCACGTCATGCATGTTCGCGATAATCGCTGCCACCGCAAAACGCCATTCAAATCGTAATGCCAAGTAGGCCATGATTCCCATAGAAACCAGCAAAAGGGCTAGTGCGCCGTTTTCATAAAGTTCTTGGCCAACTTGCGCGCCCACGGTTTCAACGCGACGCATTTCAACCGCCGCATCCTCTTTTTTTAATGCTTCAAGTACTTGCTCAGAAAGCTGGGCTGATGTGACGCCCTTTTTAAGTGGCAAGCGAATCATGACGTCATGGCTAGATCCAAAGTTTTGAACCGTCGCTTCATTTAAGCCAATGCTGTCCACTGCATGACGGACTTTGACAAGATCTGCAGAGGCTGGATAGCTGACCTCAACCACCGTGCCGCCAGTAAAGTCGACTCCTAAATTCAAGCCTTTCGTGGCGAGAAAGAAGATTGCAAACAGGAAGGTAATGAGGGAAATGGCAGTGGTCAGACGGCCATAACTCATAAATGGGATATCTTTTTTAATCTTAAAAATTTCCATAATCTTTACTCTTAATCAGCGTTTATTTGAGGGCTTTGGTCTTAACCAATCGCCAATTTGTTAATTTTACGGCGGTAGCCGTATACCAAGTTCACAATGGCGCGAGATACCACCACGGCGCTGAACATCGAGGTCATGATGCCTAAGACGTGCACAACAGCAAAACCTTTGACTGGTCCTGAACCGAACATGAATAAGGCTAGACCGGCAATCATGGTCGTGACGTTTGAGTCGAGAATAGTGTCAAAGGCGCGGTCATATCCAGCGGTAATCGAGGCCTGGGGTGAATTGCCCCCACGAATTTCTTCTCTGATCCGTTCGTTAATCAATACGTTCGCATCAATCGCCATCCCCAAGGTCAGTGCAATCGCTGCCAATCCAGGCAATGTCAGGGTCGCTTGAAGCATCGATAGAATGGCTAAAAGCAATAGCAAGTTAATGCCTAAGGCGATGACTGAAATACCACCAAATAAGAGGTAGTAAATCACCATGAATAATGCAATGGCTGCAAACCCCCACATGGTTGAATGCATGCCGCGTTTGATGTTTTCTTCCCCCATGCTCGGGCCAACAGTTCGCTCTTCGATGATGTCCATTGGCGCTGCTAGCGCACCAGCGCGAAGAAGAAGGGAAATATCCGTGGCTTCTTGGGCATTACTCATCCCAGAAATTTGTACGCGTCCGCCACCAATTTCTTCATTAATGACTGGCGCAGTAATGACTTCAGCTTGGCCCTTTTCAATTAATAAAATGGCCATACGTTTGCCAACGTTATCTTTAGTGACTTGCTTAAAGATACGTGCGCCACGACCATCTAAAGTGACATTAACGGTTGAGCGACCACTTTGTTGATCGGCCCCTGGACCTGCGTCAGTAATATATTCGCCAGTCAGTTCTACTTTCTTTTTAACGAGGATCGGTTGATCATTTCGGTCGACAAAGAATTCATCGCCAAAAGGCACTTGTCCTTTACTCGCTTGCTCAAGGGTGGTTGGATCGCTTTTTTCTTCGTCCACTAAACGAATTTCAAGGGTAGCGGTACGTCCTAAAATTTCTTTTGCTTTCGCGGTATCTTGAACGCCTGGCAATTGCACTACCACACGGTCTACGCCTTGTTGCTGAATAATTGGCTCGGCAACCCCAAGTTCATTAATACGATTGTGGAGTGTTTGAATATTTTGTTTCAGCGCAAATTCTTGAATACGTTTTTGCGCTGGCAAACTTAATGTCGCAATCAGTGAGCTATTACTTTCTTTTAATGTGACATCAGGAAACTCATTGCTAATGATTTTTTGTGCTTTGACGAGTTCTTTAGGGTCTGTAAATTTAATTTCAATACTTTGCGCCTCGCGTGTGACGCCTGAATATGAAATACGCTCTTTACGTAATGAAGCGCGGAAATCGCCAACGTATCGGTCAGAGGCTTTGTCTAAGGCTGCCTTCATGTCGACTTGAAGAAGGAAATGTACGCCCCCTCGCAAGTCCAAACCCAAATACATCGGACGTGCGTGAAGGTTAGTCAACCAACTTGGTGAGCGTGAGATCAAATTTAAGGCAACCACATAATCTTTACCTAAGTTGTTTTTTAATACATCTTTTGCTTTGATTTGCGTATCAGCATCTGAAAAACGTACTTTTACCCCGGTTGCGTCCATGAAGATGGCATCAATTTTGATGTTTTCTTGCTTAAGCGTTTCTTCAACCTTACCCAATAAAGCGGGGTCTAGTTTGTTAGACGTCTTTGCCGTTGTGATTTGGACGGCTGGAGATTCGCCAAAAATATTTGGCAAGGAGTACAAAAGACCTAATAAAAGGACTGTTAATACTAAGATGTATTTCCACAATGGGTAACGATTCATGGTGCGGCTCGCGTTTTAGGTCTGTTATATGTATTTTTGCATCATTCACGTAAGCATGAGCGAATGATGCAAAGAAGTTTATGCTGGCTTGATGGTGCCTTTTTCTAATTTGGCTTGGACCGCTGTTTTTTGGATGTTAATGACAATCGCGGTAGCAATTTCGAGGCTTATCACCGTGTCACTAATTTTTGTTACCTTGCCAAGAATGCCACTAGAGGTCACCACTTCATCGCCTTTTTGCAAGGCTGCAATCATTTCACGTTGTTCTTTAGCTTGTTTCATTTGCGGACGGACTAGCATGAAATAAAACAATACAAAAATAACAATCATTGGTACAAAACTTGTCCAATCTGATGCTGCTGATCCAGTGGCAGCGTAAGCAGAACTAATTAACATGGGGTAAAGCCTTTCTAAAAGTAAGCTTGGAGATTCAATTGACGGTAGAATTTTATCATAGAGTATTGTCTCAACCTATTATAACTCTAGGTTCAACACACTTCGCTTGCTTGCAAACTCTTTCTTAAACGCTTCGAAAGTATGCGATTCAATGGCTGTCCGCATGCCGGCCATGAGCTCTTGGTAATAATGTAGGTTGTGAATGGTATTGAGGCGTGACCCTAAGATTTCACCAACGCGATGTAAATGATGGAGGTAGGCCCTGCTAAAGTTTTGGCAGGTATAACAAGTACACTCTGGATCTAAGGGCCCGGTGTCCAACTTGTAGCGAGCATTTTTAAGTTTAATATCCCCGTTGCGCGTAAATAACCAACCATTCCGAGCATTTCGCGTGGGCATGACGCAATCAAACATATCGATCCCCTTGCTCACTGCAGCCACTAAATCTTCAGGGGTTCCAACACCCATTAAATAGCGAGGCTTGTCTTGTGGCATTTTGGGGGCGGTGTGACCAAGAATTCTTAACATGTCTTCTTTAGGCTCTCCTACGGAAAGGCCGCCGATGGCATAACCATCAAATCCAATTTCTGTTAGGCCATTTAGCGAAATATCGCGCAAGTCTTCGTACATTCCGCCTTGAATAATGCCGAATAATGCATTGGAATTGCCCTGGTGAGCATCTTTGCTGCGGCGCGCCCATCGTAAGCTAAGCTCCATCGATGTTTTTGCTTCTTTTGTGGTCGCTGGGTATGGGGTGCATTCATCAAAAATCATGACGATGTCTGAATTCAATACTTTTTGAATACGCATGGATTCTTCTGGTGTTAAAAAGCAACTGTCGCCATTGATGGGGGAGCGAAACTTCACGCCCTCTTCAGAGATTTTGCGTAATTTGCCTAAACTCCAGACTTGAAACCCTCCAGAGTCGGTCAGTATGGGGCCATCCCAGCTCATGAACTGATGAAGCCCGCCATGCGCTTCTATAACGTCTAGACCAGGCCTTAACCAAAGATGAAAAGTGTTGCCCAATACGATGTGGGCACCAATTTCATGGATTTCATTTGGAGATAATGTTTTGACTGAACCGTAGGTGCCCACGGGCATGAACGCTGGTGTTTGCACCTCGCCATGGGTCAGGCTTAGAAAACCTCGGCGCGCTTGACCGTCTTGCGTGACTAAAGAAAATTGCATTTAAATTATGGGATGATATTCATCAAGGTAATAAATCAAAACGGCATACTATCATAGTCGGGCATCCTCATTTAAGCTGGCTTTGATATACTAGAAGTAATTTACTATTGGAAATACTCAAGATGGCTGAAGTTACTCCACGTCCTCGTCGAAGAAAAAGTCCGCAAGCGCGAAGTTTGCGTGAGCGCGGCATTTATCTATTGCCTAATTTGTTCACGACGGCGGCTTTGTTTGCAGGGTTTTATGCCATCGTTCAAGCGATGAATGGTAAGTATGAGCATTCAGCGGTTGCGATTTTTATTGCCATGGTCATGGATGGTTTAGATGGTCGTGTCGCACGCATGACGAATACCCAAAGTGCCTTTGGCGCGGAATACGATAGTCTTTCCGACATGGTGTCTTTTGGGGTTGCCCCGGCATTGATTGTGTATGTTTGGGCATTGAAGCCGCTAGGTAAATTAGGGTGGATTGCTGCTTTTATTTATTGTGTGAGCGCCGCCTTAAGATTAGCGCGTTTTAATACAAAATTAGAGACAGCAGATAAGCGATTTTTCCAAGGATTGCCTAGTCCGGCGGCAGCGGCATTGCTAGCGGGGTTGGTTTGGGTGGCTTTTGATAATGACATTCCAGGGGATTTTATCTTTCACCCTTGGTTTCAAATGAAATGGGTTGCTTTGATGGTGACCTTGTTTGCGGGCTTGTCGATGGTAAGTGATTTACGTTTTTACAGTGGTAAAGACATTAATCTCAAGGACAGTGTGCCGTTTGTCGTTATTCTATTTATTGTATTGGCATTTGTTTTGATTTCTTACAGCCCGCCTGAAGTGTTATTTTTTGTGTCGCTTGTCTATGGATTATCTGGGTATGCTTTATGGCTGATGCTGTTTTTAAAGCGTAAAAAACTGGTCGAAGTTGATTCTAAAAACTTATCAGAGCCATAAGTTTAATTGTCTAAAAGCTAGATAAAAAGCATGATATTATTTCCTTATGTTATTCAACAGTCACTTTTCAGCTTATTCAAACTCCAGCCATTCATTGGTTGGTGCCCTGTTACGTCTAGTGCTACTGCCTTAGGCAGTACACTCTCGCACACCTCAGTTTATAGATTTGCCACGCCGTTATGACGAATGCATAGCGGGTATCGCTTAAAAAATTTAGATGGAAAATAAAATGACCAAAAATAATCAATTAATCATATTTGATACAACCTTGCGTGATGGCGAACAAAGCCCAGGCGCAGCCATGACGAAAGAAGAAAAGATCCGTATTGCCCGTCAACTCGAGAAGTTGGGTGTGAACGTGATTGAAGCAGGCTTTGCCGCGGCCAGCCCCGGGGACTTTGATGCGATTTATGCCGTCGCTGAAATCATCAAAGAGTCGACGGTTTGTTCACTTGCGCGTGCCAATGAAAATGACATTCGCCGTGCAGGAGAAGCCATTAAGCCAGCGAAAAGCGGCCGCATTCATACGTTTATCGCGACATCGCCCATTCACATGGAAAATAAATTGCGCATGACGCCAGATCAGGTGTTGGCGCGTGCTGTGCAAGCTGTTCAGTGGGCATTGGAATATACCGATGACGTAGAATTTTCTGCGGAAGATGCCGTGCGTTCAGACCTTGATTTTTTAGTGAAAGTCTTTGATGCCGTCATTGAGGCGGGCGCTAAAACGATTAATGTCCCTGACACGGTCGGTTACTCTATTCCAGCTCTTTGGGGTGAGCGCATGCAGCAATTGATTGCGCGCGTTAAGAATGCGGACAAGGTTGTTTGGTCGACCCATTGTCACAACGACTTGGGGATGGCTGTCGCTAACTCATTGGCAGCGGTCATGGGCGGCGCACGTCAAGTGGAATGCACAATCAACGGCTTAGGAGAGCGCGCAGGGAATGCGAGCTTGGAGGAAGTGGTGATGGCTGTTCGCACCCGCCGTGACGTCTTTAATTTGGAAACCTCTATTGATGCGACCCAAATTGTGCCAACCTCTAAATTGGTTTCGACGATTACGGGCTATCCAGTGCAACCCAACAAAGCGGTGGTTGGCGCCAATGCCTTTGCCCATGAAAGTGGGATTCATCAAGATGGCGTATTGAAGTTCCGTGAAACCTACGAAATTATGCGTGCGGAAGATGTGGGCTGGAATGCAAATAAATTAACGTTAGGTAAATTGTCTGGGCGAAATGCGTTTAGATCGCGTTTAGATGAGCTTGGGATTACCTTGGATGGTGAAGATGCGTTAAATGCTGCATTTGCAAGATTTAAAACCTTGGCGGATAAAAAGTCAGAGATTTTTGACGAAGATATTCAGGCCTTGGTGAGTGATGATTTTGTGAACGATGACACTGAGTATTTTAAATTGGGCTATTTGAAAGTCTGTTCGCAAACCGGTGAGACGCCACATGCGGTCATTACTGTGCTTGATAGTGGCGTTGAAAAACGTGCTGAAGCAGATGGCGGCGGTCCTGTGGACGCGGCATTTAAAGCGATTGAGAAAATCGTGAATAGTGGCGCAGAGTTGCTTTTATATTCGGTTAATAATATCACCAGTGGGACAGATGCTCAGGGTGAAGTCACGGTGCGTTTAGCGAAAGGCGGTCGTATCGTGAATGGGCAAGGCGCGGATACCGATATTGTGATTGCTTCAGCCAAGGCTTATTTGAACGCCTTGAATAAAATTCATGCCAAGTCAGAACGTGCGCATCCGCAAGTTTAATAGGGGCGTTTCTTTATTAAGGAGTTGGCTTTGGATTTAGCAATTTTTGATTTGGATAATACCTTATTGGCTGGTGATAGCGATTATCAATGGGGTGAATTCCTGATTGATATTGGCGTGGTTGAACGTGCAGCGCATGCAAGCATTAATGACCAATTTTATGCGGACTATAAAGTCGGCAAGTTGGATATTAATGCTTTTTTGGAGTTCCAACTTAAGCCCCTTAGTCAACATCCAAGGGCGCAACTAGATGCCTGGCATCGCGAATTTATGCAGCAAAAAATTGCACCGATGATGACTGAAAAATCGCGGGCCTTGGTTGAGCAACA
The DNA here is from genome assembly GCA_903953055.1 of uncultured Methylophilaceae bacterium. Classification (GTDB taxonomy): domain Bacteria; phylum Pseudomonadota; class Gammaproteobacteria; order Burkholderiales; family Methylophilaceae; genus Methylopumilus_A. Next base: position 1,283 of record CAJBIA010000139.1, on the reverse strand, counting down.
TAGAGCGAATGGGGATCTACTAGTCATTATCACGGCCACCAATAGTTTTGTGACGGGGCCGATTGCTACCGCTTTTGGGATTGCTAATTTGATTGGAACAGTGCCTGAAGAAATGAATGGTGAGTTTACCGGTAAGGTCACGGGCACCCCGAGTTTTCAGCAAGGAAAAATTACACGGCTTAATGAATGGCTTGCAGAGCGAGGGCAAGGCTTAAGTGACTTTGGGACCACTTGGTTTTATAGTGATTCGCACAACGACTTACCATTAATGAAACTGGTCGATAAGCCCATTGCCGTGAATCCAGATCCGATATTGCTAGCTTACGCGGAAGATCACGCTTGGCCAATTATGAGCTTACGTTAAGTATTAGCGATTCAGTAACACTTCAAGCACAAATTTACTGCCCACATAAGCTAACAGTAATACGCCAAATCCGGTCAATGTCCAACGAATGGCGGTGCGACCTCGCCAACCATATTGCACTCTACCTATAAGCAAACTACCAAAAATTACCCACGAAATAATTGTGAAGATATTTTTGTGATTAAATTTTAGCGCCTGATGAAAAATTTGCTCGGAGAACAACATGCCGCTAATCAAGGTGAGTGTGAGCAAGAAAAATCCCAAGCCAATAATTCTGAATAGTAGTGATTCCATGGCCATGATTGGTGGGAATTCGGTTAGTTTTAAGAACGGCGTCTTCTGATGAAGGCTGCGTTCAGCGGCTGCCATGAGGAGTGCGTGCAGCGCTGCGAAGGTGAATAAGCTATAGGCTAGCAGGGCGATCGATATATGCCAAACAAACAGTGGGTCATTAGCAAAGGCCACAATGACATTGTTATGAAAGCTTGCTTGCAACGCGACCGTTAATGCTGCTGGCGGAAGCACTAATGCTTGTAAGCTCTGAAGCTCATTTTTGAAGTTGGCAATCCAGTAGATCAACACCGTGAGCCAGAAAATGAGTGAAAGGGTATTGGCAATATTCAAATTAAGATCGCCAATAAAAATATCTTGATATAGCAAGCTGGCATGAATCACTAGCCCCAGTGCAATCAGCGTAGGATGTCTGCTCGATCTCGTTTGTTTTGTTTGTTGAGAGACCGAACGCCAAAAACGAATCGCGACGACGGCGTATAAAACAATGACGGCCAAATAAGGTAAGTAGGTTGATGCTTGCATAGTGATGATATGAGTTAAAATTATATCGTTCGTGGATGAATGCACACTATAACATGAGCCACAGCTCAGTTTGATGTTGGCTGATCAAGTTTGAAATACTTCG
>CAJBIA010000138.1 GCA_903953055.1 uncultured Methylophilaceae bacterium | reverse complement strand
TTTGTTGAGTACATCAACCAAACAAAAAATGTTTTACATCCCAATATCTTTTATGCAGAAGGCGTTCGTCCCTCTGATTTGGGTGGACAAATTACTGCAGAGGTTTCCATGCAGTGGAATGATAGTTTTAGTGAGCAAGTACTTTGTTTCACCAACAACATTCCTCAACGTGATGGCGGCACGCACTTAACAGGCCTGCGTGCTGCAATGACCCGAGTCATCAATAAATATATTGATGAGAACGAGGTTGCTAAAAAAGCCAAAGTAGAAATCTCAGGCGATGACATGCGCGAAGGTTTGGCCTGTGTCTTATCGGTCAAAGTTCCTGAGCCAAAATTCTCAAGCCAAACAAAAGATAAATTGGTTTCAAGCGAGGTGCGCGGCCCAGTTGAAGAAATTGTTGCTGAAGCGCTTAGCGCCTATTTACAAGAGCGCCCAGCAGACGCCAAGATTTTGTGTGGAAAGATTGTTGATGCGGCGCGCGCTCGAGAGGCTGCGCGCAAAGCACGTGACATGACTCGCCGCAAGGGCGCTTTAGATGGTTTGGGCCTTCCGGGAAAATTGGCAGACTGCCAAGAGAAGGATCCAGCTAAGTCAGAATTATTTATTGTTGAGGGTGACTCTGCGGGCGGCTCTGCAAAGCAGGGACGCGATCGTCGCTTCCAAGCAATTCTTCCTTTAAAGGGAAAAATTCTGAACGTGGAGAAGGCGCGCTTTGACAAAATGTTGGCCAGCCAAGAGGTGGTCACATTAATTACGGTTCTGGGAACCGGCATTGGGATCGAAGAATATAAGGCTGACAAGCTCCGCTATCACCGCATCATCATCATGACCGACGCGGACGTAGACGGCAGCCACATTCGCACACTTCTATTAACTTTCTTCTATAGACAGATGCCGGAGCTAATTGAGCGTGGCCACATCTATATTGCCCAACCACCGCTTTATAAGGTGAAGTTTGGTAAGAGTGAGCAATACATTAAAGATGATGCTGAGTTGAATCAGTTGTTGTTAAAAATTGCTCTTGAAACCGCATCACTACAAACACCCTCAGGTGAGATCATTGAAGGTGCGGCTCTCAATGAGTTGGCCAAGCACTACCAAGTTATTCAATCAATTGTTGATCGCTTGTCCCGCACCATTGACGAAGACGCGCTGCGGGCGATTGCCTCTGGTACCCGGTTGAACTTAGACACAGAAAAATCTGCAAATGAATCTGCTGACCGCCTAAGACAGGCTTTGGCTGATTCCTTGAATCCGTTAGCATTGCCGCCGGAGATTATTGTGCAAAAAGAGGATCGTACAGAGCGCTTTAGGCTTTTGCTGTCTCGCAGAATCCATGGAAACCTAAAACTGTCTTCGATTAATTCCGATTTTGTACAGGGCGACGACTATCAAAGCCTATCAAATGCGGCTGCTGTTTTGTCTGGCAAGGTTTTGCCTGGCTCAAAGGTGCGTCGTGGAGATCCCGAGAAGAATCCAAAAGAACAAACGATTAATGACTTCAGAGCGGCATTCTCTTGGCTTCTGTCTGAGGCGGAGCGTGTTCTCAGTCGTCAGCGTTACAAGGGCTTGGGTGAAATGAACCCTTCACAGCTTTGGGAAACAACGATGGATGCCAACTCACGCACCTTGTTGCAAGTGAAGATTGAGGATGCCATTGCCGCAGATCAAGTGTTCACAACGCTGATGGGGGATGAGGTTGAGCCTCGCCGTGCTTTTATTGAAAAGAATGCCCTTATTGCACGCAACCTAGACGTTTAAATCATGAAA
>CAJBIA010000137.1 GCA_903953055.1 uncultured Methylophilaceae bacterium | reverse complement strand
TTCTGTGTTCAGGTTTGTCCAACGGGCATTGATATTCGTGACGGTCTTCAATATCAATGTATTTCCTGCGGTTTATGTATTGATGCTTGCGATAACATCATGGATTCTGTTGGTTACCCACGCGGGCTCATTCGCTATGATTCAGAGCGTAATGTCGATAGTGAAAAACCGCATGCGCCTCAAGTCATGTGGAAGCGGTTTAAAGTGATGGGCTATGCAGGCGCGTTGATGTTAATGACGTCGGTATTGTTCTATAACATTGGCACACGTAGCGACACTGAAGTGAATGTGCAACAAGTGCGTCAACCACTTTACGTTTTGCTTTCTGATGGCACTGTGCGGAATCGATATCAAATTCATATCGTGAATAAATCGGAAACAGAACAAACTTATGAAGTGCATGTCCATCATATTCCTGATGAAGCTTTAGACATGGGGAATATTCCAGAAATTAAAGTGCGTCCAGGGAAGGCCCTTGCTGTGAATGCTAAGATTAATTTAAGTCATGAACTGGCTGAAAAAACCCATGAATTTGAGTTTGAAATAACCCGAGCGTCTACTGGTGAACATATGGAAATTGAAACCAGTTTTAACAGCCCGAAAGAACATGAATAATGCCGATATTTGCGAATGAACTCAGCATGACAGAAACTCTATTTGGGGGGATCGTTGCTGCTGCCGTGTTGTTTTTTGTGGTTCGCAAAGCCGGACTTTCTAACTTCTGGGCCGGCATTTTAAGTGGCATCCTGCCGTTTATTGCCTACCTTGCTTATAGCGCTCAACATTGGCCAGGGGGAGATGTCCTCACGATTCACTTTGCGGTTTATCTTGCCAATGCGGGCTTATTGATTGTGTTTGGGGGCCTGCAGAAAAAGAAAGAAAGCATGCATTGGGCGCCTAAGTTAATGATCGCATTTTTTATTGGTTTGGTATTGTTGATGGCCGTGCTGTTGTCTATTTCTACTCGTGGCTTACCAGACTCTTTGGCGCGTCTTATTCTGCCAAATCCTTCCAACAGCCAGGTCCATACCGGCTTTCCAGGCGTCATTCCGCATGACAGAAACAAGCTTTATGAGCCGCATCTGCAAGAGCTTGAACAGCAAAAAAATCTCGCATGGGAGGTCACTGTTGAGGGGCTTGATGCTTTAAAGAACAATCTAGGATCCAATGTCGTGATTAAATTAATGGATAAACAACACCAACCCATTATTGCTGCGACGGTTACCATGGAGTTATGGCGGATGGCCAATAGTGCTGATGATCAAACCATTCAGTTTTCAGAAAATAAGCCTGGGGAATATCACGCGACAGTTCGACTCGCTGATGAAGGCCTTTGGTTGACGGATTTAGAGATTGTTAAGGGTGAGGCGCATTACGCGCTCAAACAACCGATCACTGTGGCAGGTAATTAATTTAAGTGATGCTGTCAGATCAGCTGTCGAAGCAAAAGCAATCCAAAATTGCATGTTTTCACTGCGGCTTGCCTGTTCCATCCGGTCTAAACTTCTCTGCTAGTATTTTTGGCCATTCTCAACCCATGTGTTGTCGTGGTTGCCAATCTGTCGCTGAATCCATCGTTGAGAATGGGTTAGAAGACTATTACAAACATCGTACCGAGCTCCCTAGAACGGCAGAAGATCTTGTGCCTGACGAACTCCGTCAACTCACGCTTTATGATCATCCTGAAGTGCAAAAAAGCTTTGTGATTGATAGTGATGGGGATTACAAAGAAGCCTCATTGATTCTAGAAGGAATTACTTGCGCGGCTTGTGTTTGGCTTAACGAGCGTCATCTAACCCAGCTCATTGGGGTGCGAAGTGTGAATGTGAACTACGGGTCGCAACGCGCGCGTATATGTTGGAACGACAAACAAATCAAGCTCAGTCAAATTCTGGCCGAAATTAATAAAATCGGTTATCACGCGCATCCGTTTAGTGCCCAGCAGCAAGACGCCTTGCGTCAGCAACAACGTAAATTAGACTTTAGAAGACTGGCAGTGGCGGGCCTCAGTGCCGGCCAAGTCATGATGATTGCCGTGGCTTTGTATGCAGGTCCAGCGCAAGGCTTAGAATTTGCGACAGCACAATTATTAAGATGGTTTAGTTTTGTGCTCACGATTCCAGCAATCACCTATGCCGCTTGGCCTTTTTATCGATCAGCTTGGCGCAGTATCCGCAATGGCCAGGTAGGGATGGATGTTCCGATTACTTTAGGGCTGATGACGGGTTTTGTTGGGAGCGTTTGGGCAACTGTTCACGGCCAAGGGGTGGTGTATTTTGATACGCTGACGATGCTCGTCTTCTTTTTACTGGGCACGCGATATCTAGAACGAAATGCTCGTGAAAAATCGATTGAAGCTTCGGAAAATTTATTGCGACTAGCCCCTATCATGGCCACCAAGCTCGACGGTGAAATCCAAACCTTAGTCCCCGTGATGGAACTAAAACGGGGCGATCATATCCTTGCAAAACCTGGTGAGACGATTGCGGCGGATGGGCTTGTCGTGATGGGAGAGAGCAGTGTTGATGAGTCCTTACTCACCGGGGAAAGTAGGCCGTTAGCTAAAAGCTTGAATGCCCAAGTCTTTGCAGGCAGTATTAATTATGAAAGTCCACTGACCATTCAAGTCACGGCCATCGCTGAAGATACGATGCTGGCAGGGATTTCTCGATTGCTAGATCGGGCGCAAGCTGAAAAACCAAAACTCGCCGAGACGGCCGATCGCGTTGCCGCCTATTTCACCACGGCTTTACTCATGATTGTATTGCTGGTCGCTCTGATCTGGTGGCAAATTGCGCCAGACCGTATTTTAGAAATCGTACTCACTGTCTTAGTCATTAGCTGTCCTTGCGCGCTTTCCCTGGCTGCGCCTGCAGCATTTGCTGCGGCAGGCTCTCATTTAGTCGCGCGGGGTGTTTTATTAACACGCGGTCATGCATTAGAAACCTTAGCCAAAGTGACCCATTTCGTTTTTGATAAAACGGGGACCTTGACCTTAGGCCAGTTAAGTTTAGTGCACACGGTCATCCATTCCCAATTAGATGCGGCAGCTTGTTTGCAATTAGCTGCGAGCTTAGAAAAGCATTCAGAGCATGCCCTTGCAAAAGCATTCTTGAACGCCCATGGCAATCAACCTGTGGAGTTGGCGACGAATGTTAAAAATATTCCAGGTCAGGGCGTTGAGGGGATCGTATCCGGTCGGCAATTGCGACTTGGAAATGCTAAATTAAACCAAGCGGTATCGACAGCGTTTGACCAAGATGATTGGTTTGGTGCGACGGTGGTTTGGTTGAGTGAAGGGGCTCAATTGCTGGCCACTTTCGTTTTAGCGGATCAAGCTCGCCCAGAGGCAAAAGCATTAATAGCACGGTTAAAAGCCCAAGGCCTGCAGGTCTCAATCCTCAGTGGGGACTCTGAAGAGTCCGTCTCACATTTTGCAACCCTGGTTGGGGTCGATGATTGGAAGGCAGCGGCTTCGCCAGAAGATAAGTTAAGCTACCTCTATACGCTTCAGCGCCAAGGCGCGGTGGTCGCGATGGTAGGGGATGGCATCAATGATGCCCCAGTTCTCGCCGGTGCGCAGGTCTCCATTGCCATGGGCAGTGGCACGCAAATGGCACGTGCCACAGGCGATGTTGTGCTGTTGACCGAGCACTTATTGGAAATTGAGCATGCGATTGTGACCAGTCGATTTGGGATCACGATCATTAAGCAGAACTTTATTTGGGCGCTCGCCTATAACTTAGTGGCCCTGCCTTTTGCCGCAACAGGATTGATTAGCCCATGGATGGCGGCGATTGGAATGTCGGTAAGCTCTTTGATTGTGGTGTTAAATGCCTTGAGGCTAAAGTAGCTAGCCAATTTGATGAAGGCGCACTGACCAAGCTTTTAATTCTTTTTCTGCGGTTTTGTAATCCGGGCAAATACGCTCGACGATCGCCCAAAACTTTGCTGAATGATTCATCTCTTTTAGATGCGCTAGTTCATGGGCAACTACGTAATTAATGATGTGAGGAGGCGCTTGCAATAAGCGCCAATTGAGCCTGACTTCCCCGCGACTATTGCAACTCCCCCATCTTAAACGTGCGCTACTCATGAAAAGGGGCGGGGTTTTGACGCCAAGCTTCGCTGAGAGCAAAGCAATGCGTCGAGCAAAGTCGCTTAAGGCTTGTTTTTTATACCAAAGCTGGACTTTTCTAGCGATATTGGTTTGATTCTCAGGGTTAGGGAGCGCCACTGAAAGTCGACCGGGCTCATATTCTAACGCCCGGCTCACGCTATCTAATCGTACCGAAAGTAAAATTGGGTTCCCTAACATCATTAACGATGCGCCATCTTCCCAGGTAAATTGTTCGATTTTGTTTTCTTGCTGGGCTTTGAGTTTCTTGATGATCCAATCGGCCTTGCTTAAGAGCATGCGCTCAAGTTCTCTTTGTGAAATACGGTTAGGTGCATGGACGATTAAGCCATCAGGGCTGATTTTTAATCCAACCGTCTTTCTAGAACGTCGTTCTAGATGGTAGGGAATGGCGACGCCATCAGGTATAGGGAGATGGTGCTGGCTCATGGGGATTATCGGCTCTTTAGAAGCAGCATTTCACTTTCGATCCACTCTTCTACCATTTGATTCAGCGCGTCAGGCTTGAGCCCTGCAGAGGGGATGGGTTTGCCGATGCTGACCGTAATGACGCCGGGTGTTTTTAGGAATGAGTTCTTACGCCAAAACTCGCCTGCATTATGCGCGACTGGAACAACGGTGGCTTGAGTGTGCGTGGCAAGCCAGGCCCCTCCAATATGATATTTGCCACGTTTGCCTGGTGCGATACGCGTGCCTTCTGGGAAAATCACCACCCATAAGCCCTTGGTCAGTCTGTCCATGCCTTGATCCACCATTTGCTTGAGTGCTTCACGCCCCGCAGCGCGGTCAATCGCAATCGCTTTTAAGGCAGCGAACGCCCAGCCTAAAAACGGAATCCATAACAGACTGCGTTTCATCACCCAAATTTGAGGGGGAAAAATGGTTTGAAATGCGATCGTTTCCCAAGCAGATTGATGTTTGGAAAGCACAATACAAGAGTGATTGGGGATATTTTCTTGACCGATGACGCGGAAACTTAAGCCGCAAGTGAGTTTCAGCCATGCCATTGTCAGGTAGGCCCAGCTACTCACAATGCGTGAATGGGTGACCGCTGGCAAAGGAAAAAGGACGATGGCTAATACGGAAAAGAGGGGGGTGATGACCAGGATGCCTAAATTAAACAATATAGAGCGGATCAGTCTCATCTAGTCGCGCCTTAAGTATTAAGAAATGATGTGTTGAACAGCTTCTGCTAAGTTCGCAAAAATCAAAGTGCCCTCAGGAAGCCCTCCAGCCGCAATCGTTTCTTCCCCTTTGCCGGTACGAACCAATATCGGTTGCATGCCAAGCACAGCCCCAGCTTGAAGATCACGCAATGAGTCCCCCACGATCGGCACCCCAGTTAAGTCGACGCCAAAGCGCTTACCAATTTCTTCCATCATGCCAGGCTTCGGTTTGCGGCAAGCGCAATTGTCCTCAGCGGAATGTGGGCAATAAAACATGGCATCAATTCTGCCCCCTAATTGACCTAATGCTCTGTGCATTTTGTCGTGAATGGCGTTCAGCATCACCATGTCGAATAAGCCGCGGCTAATGCCTGATTGGTTGGTGGCAATGGCTACACGGTAACCACTTTGGTTAAGTAAAGCGATGGCCTCTAAACTTCCTGAAATAGGGATCCACTCGTTGGTGCTTTTGATGAAATGCACGGAATCAAGATTAATGACCCCATCTCGATCTAACACCACAAGCTTCATGGTTAAGCCGCCAACTTAGATAGATCAGCCACGCGGTTCATCGCTTGATGAAGCATTGCCAGTAAGCCTTGCCGGTTGGCTTTCAGCGCTGGATCGTCTGCGTTGACCATGACGGTATCAAAGAAATCATCGACGGGCGATTTAAGCGCCGCTAATGCTTTTAAAGAGTTCGTGTAATCGCCACGCTCGAATAGGCTATCGGCTTGTGGTTTGATGGTTGCCAAGGTTGCGGCCAACACTTTTTCAGCGGGTTCTTGAAGGAGGGCCTCATTGATTTTTGATTCAATGGTCCCTTCAATTTTTTTCAAAATATTCCCAACACGTTTATTGGCCGCAGCCAGTGCTGGCGCTTCGGCAAGCGTTGAGAATGCTCGGACCGCTTCTAAGCGTTTTGGCACCTCACTGAGTAATCTTGGATTGAGCGCTAACACCGCCTCAACTTCTTGAGCGGTGGCCCCTTGCTCACGTAAATTGACGCTTAAGCGGTCAAAACAGAACTCAGTAATGGACGCTAACACAGCGGCTGGATCATCGGCTTTAAATTGTTTGAGCGACATTTCAATGAGGTCGGCAAAAGCAATGTTGAGGTCACATTCGATCAACATGCGAATGATCCCTAGGGCTTGGCGACGCAATGCGAAGGGGTCTTTGTCACCGGTTGGTTTTTCACCGATGCAAAATAAGCCGACCAGTGTTTCTAATTTGTCGGCCAAGGCCACCGCAATCCCGACTTGATTACGAGGCAACTCGTCGCCGGCAAAACGCGGTTTATAATGGTCTTCAATAGCAAAAGCCACGTCGTTATCAAGCTTTTCATGCTGGGCGTAATATCGGCCCATGATGCCCTGTAGTTCTGGGAATTCCCCGACCATGTCAGTGAGTAAATCCACTTTAGCCAACTGTGCAGCTTGCTCCGCTTTTTCGGCCAAGCGGCTATCCCCGATGCTTAAAGCAATGGCTTTAGCCAAATCGCTCACACGGGTTGAACGTTCAGCTTGTGTGCCTAATTTATTGTGATACACGACTTTTTCAAGCCCACTTATTCTTGAAGCCAATGTTTTTTTACGGTCTTGGTCAAAGAAAAATTTAGCATCCGCTAACCGTGGACGTACCACCCGTTCATTGCCATCGACGACCTTGAAAGGATTGGCAGGGGTAATGTTCGAAACGATTAAGAACTTATTGGTCAGTTTGTTATTCGCATCAAGCAGTGGAAAATATTTTTGATTGGCCTTCATGGTCAAAATTAAACATTCTTGAGGTACTTCTAAAAACTCATTTTCAAACTGACCGAGCAAGACGTTAGGACGCTCTACTAAAGCGGTGACCTCATCTAGGAGCGCGTCATCTTCAATTGGTTTAAGGTTTTGCTTTTTCGCCACTTCGGTTAATTGGCGGACGATTTCGGCGCGACGTGCATCAAAACTCGCAATCACTGCCCCTTCTGATTGTAATTGCGCTTCGTAGCTATCAGCATCTTTAATCACAATGGGGGAGATGCTCGCTTCAAAACGGTGACCTTGCGTCGTATTGCCTGATTGCAAACCAAGCACACTGATTGGCACGACGGTGGTGCCATGCAAAGCGACCAGGCCATGCGCTGGACGGACAAAGTGCACGCTCTGCCAGCCATCACTGAGTTGATAAGTCATCACTTTAGGAATGGGTAGTTTGTGCAGCGCTTCTTCAACAGCTTTTTGTAGTCCTTCCGCCAGTAAAGCCCCTTTAACCAGGGCGTCGTAAAACAAGACATCGGTTTTACCGTCATGTTCACGCTTCAAGGAGGCAACGACAGATTCATCTGCGCCTAAGGCATTGAGTTTTTTCAATAAAGCGGGAGTCGCATGACCATTGGCATCCAGGCCAACGCTCACGGGCATCAGTTTTTGTGAAACGGCTTTGTCTTCCGCTTGGGCAAGCACACGAGGGATCTGTAAGGCTAACCGTCTAGGGGAAGCATAGGCTTTTACTTCGCCATCAACAGCGGCCAAGGCTTGATTTTTCAGGCTCTCTAATACGCTAGCTGCAAAAGCATCGCCTAGTTTTTTCAAGGCTTTTGGCGGGAGCTCTTCAACAAATAATTCGACTAATAACGTTTTGCTGCTCATGCTGCTGCTTTCTTATTTTGATCTAACTGCGCTAAAACTTCATCGGCCCATGCTTTAGGCGCCATAGGGAAGCCCAGGCGTGCACGACTCTCTAAGTAACCTGCTGCCACCGCTCTGGCTAGGTTTCGAATCCGGCCAATATAAGCTGCGCGTTCTGTCACTGAAATAGCGCCACGGGCATCAAGTAGGTTGAATGTATGCGCTGCTTTGAGTACCTGCTCATAGGCGGGTAGGGCGAGTTTGTTTTCAGTCAAATGTTGCGCTTGCTTTTCATAGGCGTTAAATGCAATCAGTAAGAAATCCACATCACTATGTTCAAAGTTATAAGTCGATTGCTCCACTTCATTTTGATGGAACACGTCGCCATATTTCACATCTGCTGAGCCGTTGACGCCCTTCGAATACACGAGGTCGTATACGTTGTCGACGCCTTGCAGGTACATCGCCAAACGTTCTAAACCGTAAGTGATTTCACCAGTAATGGGTTTACAGTTAATGCCCCCCACTTGTTGAAAGTAGGTAAATTGGGTGACTTCCATGCCGTTGAGCCAGACTTCCCAACCCAAGCCCCATGCGCCTAGGGTGGGATTTTCCCAGTCATCTTCTACAAAGCGAATATCATTTTCTTTAAGGTCAAAGCCAAGCGATTCGAGTGACCCAAGATAAAGTTCAAGGATGTTGGCTGGCGCCGGTTTAAGGACAACCTGAAATTGATAGTAATGCTGTAAGCGGTTTGGGTTTTGCCCATATCGGCCATCTTTTGGGCGTCTGCTAGGTTGAACATACGCGGCTTTCCATGGCTCTGGGCCAAGTGCGCGTAAGAATGTGGCGGTATGTGAGGTGCCTGCGCCGACTTCCATATCGTAAGGTTGCATCAATGTGCAGCCTTGTTTATTCCAATAATTTTGCAGGTTTAAAATGATTTCTTGAAACGTCAGCATGATTGATTTTCTTGGTGTTATTAAAGCTGCACTTTTGCAGCATGAGCGTTAACTCGCAATTTTACTTCTTTTTACGGCCCCATAAAAGAATTAACGTGATGAATAATAGGCTAATAATCGGCCAGTTGCCGTATCGGATAAAAGGAGTTTTACCCGCGTAACCCTGAGCCAGCCCCTTTAAGATGATCGTGCTAAATTGTGGCACGGTGGCGAGGACGTCTCCCTCTTTACTGATAATGGCGGTGGCCCCTGTGTTGGTACTTCGGAGCACCATTCGTCCTGTTTCTAGTGCGCGCATTTGCGAGAATTGAAGATGTTGGTTAGCGGCTGCTGAACGACCATACCAAGCATCATTACTGGCATTCACTAAGATTGTCGCTTCCGGAAGTTGGGAGATCACCTCCTCCCCAAAGACATCCTCATAGCAAATATTGACAGCAATTTTTTGTCCAGCCAATAGCATTGGCACTTGTTTAGAATCCCCGCGACTCAAATCACTCATGGGCATATTAAGCCAGTCGCGGTAAACCCAACCAAAAACTCCTTTGAGTGGAATAAACTCTCCAAACGGCACTAGATGCGATTTGTGATAAAGCTGTCCCGTTGCGGCATCCTGGTTAATCCCGACCATGCTATTAAAATAAGCGTCATTTTTTTGCGTAATGGTGCCAAGTAAGATCGCTTTGTGGTCTTGTGACGCAATCCGTGCAAATGGTGCGATGAATCGGCTTTGCATTAAGTCATTTTTTGATAAATCGATCACCACCGGAAGTGCCGTTTCTGGCAAGATAATTAAGTCAGCGTCTGCTTGCTTCACCATGCCTAAGTATTGATTAATGGTTTGAATTGTCGTGGCTTCATCCCATTTCAGTTCTTGTGGGGTATTTCCTTGAAGTAAGGCCACTTTCAAGGGGTTGCCAATTGGGGTGGTCCATTGCAGGAGGCTCATTAGGCCGCCAATAATCCAAATAGCCAGCAGCCCGCAAATGCTGAATCGCCGATTTTTTTGCTGTGCAATAGACACCAGCAGGCTTGCCGTGGCTGTGACGGCTAAGCTCACCCCAAATGTGCCCAATAGAGGCGCGTAAGACGCTAATGGACTGAATGGGACCTGTGAGTAAGCCACTGTGAGCCACGGGAAGCCAGTAAAAATCCAATTGCGCACCCATTCGCTCAGGACCCAAAGTATGGCCGTAACAATCAACAGTTGATGACTGCGTTTTGCAAAGTAGCCAACGATGGCTGGGAATAGGGCTAAGAATGCGCATAAGCAAAAAGTGGCGATGCCTGCCATCCAAAATGGCATTCCGCCGACGTCATGCAGGCTAATGTAGATCCAATAAATCCCTGCAATGAAATAGCCGAGGCCAAATATCAAGCCTAATTTTGCGGCTTGTTTAGGCGTGTTAGCGCGTTCCCACAAATAAAACAGGCCCGTCAGACTAATGATCGGGAGGATGAATACATAAAATGGCGCGAAGCCAAATACACATAGCGCGCCGAGGATGAGGCTACTGAGTTGAGGGTGGGATTTAAACCACGACATGTTTTTTGATCCGATGGGTCACGATCGACAGTATAGTGAATTGGGGCAGAGTTGGGTTTGTTGTGGGCATAAAAAAAGCGACTCAAGGGTCGCTTTTTCAAGTATTTCAGTCTTATTTTTTTTGAGGGGTCGATTTAACCGCGTCAGCAGGAATTTCACTGCCATCATTATTCATGAAGACCACCATGACGACCTTGTCATCTAGAAAGTCTAGTTCTGTGGTTTGATAGTATTCGCCTTTTTCATCCGTATTCAGGTAGTGATATTGCCAAATAGAGGCGACGGGTTTACCTGCCGCTGATGCGATCTCATCTATTTTGCTGGGCTGACCCAATTGTTCGATAATTTTCGCTTTCTCAAATCCATCGATAGTGCTAATAAAATCTTTTTCATTGGTGGGGATTTCAGCGGGGGTTTTGTTTTCTGCTTGCGCAAAGGCAAAACTGGAAAGACTGAACAATAAAGCAAATGTGACCAATTTCATCTCGCGCTCCTTACCAAAGTTATAGTTATGAGCCAAGGTTTAAAAATAAGTTCCGATGAATTGAATTTGGACTATTCGGGCAACGCTTCAGGAGTTATTAATTCTTCAATCAGTACGGAATGTAAGCGCCTGCTATCGGTCCTCAGTGCGGTAAATTTGAGATTGTTAAATGTTACGCTCTCGCCGCGCTTGGGTAAGTGACCAAACTGGCTCACCACTAATCCACCGATGGTCGAGAATTCTTCATCGCTAAACTCCGTTCCCAAGACTTCGTTGAAGTCGTTGATTTCAGTGAGTGCTTTGACTCGGTATCTCCCTTGGGTATCTCGGATGATGTTGTCTTCTGTTTCATCAAAATCATACTCGTCCTCAATGTCACCAACAATTTGTTCTAGGACGTCTTCAATGGTAATCATGCCCGCGACGCCACCATATTCATCCACCACGATGGCGATATGATTGCGGTTGCTTCTGAATTCTTTTAACAAGACATTCAAGCGTTTTGATTCAGGGATGAAGACCGCTGGGCGCAGCATGTCACGGACATTAAAGTCTTCACCGGCGTAGTAACGCAATAAATCTTTAGCAAGCAAAATGCCAATGATGTCATTTTTATCATCATCAATGACAGGGAAGCGTGAGTGGGCGGTTTCAATCACAAATGGGATAAATTCATCAGGCGTTTGCGTGATGTCGATGACATCCATTTGCGATCTAGGGATCATGACGTCACGCACTTGCGTTTCTGAAACTTGCAGCACGCCCTCAATCATGGCGAGTGCGTCAGCATCCAGTAGACTTTTTTCAAAGGCGGCATGTAACAACTCGACGAGTTGTTCACGATCATCAGGTTCGCGAAGTAAGAAATGACTTAGTCGCTCTAACCAGCTTGGTTTTTCTGCTTCAGCCATGATATTTGCTCTCTATTTCCATTAAGTATGAAAGATTATTCGCCATCAGCATAAGGATCTGAATAGCCTATTTTATTTAAAATCTGGGTTTCTACACTTTCCATCAATTCCGCTTGGGCTGGAACTTCATGGTCGTAGCCATGTGCATGCAACACCCCGTGTATCGTTAAATGTGCAAAGTGCGCCTCTAAGGACTTTCCTTGTTCGATCGCTTCTTTTGCAACGACTGGCGCACAAATAACGATATCGGCAATGATGAAAGGCTCTTCTGCTAACGGGAACGTCAGCACATTCGGTGCGTAATCTTTTTCTCGATAGGCTTGGTTGAGTTCTCGCGCTTCAGGCTCATCTACAATACGAAGCGTAATTTCACTATCGACGCGGATGGTATTGCGTGCCCAACGTTTAAATTGGGCAGAAGTCGGTAAGCCAGTCATTTCGCTTGCATATTGCACGGCCATTGAAAGGATGGGATGTTTACTCATGGCTTTTATGCTTAGGATCGTGAGGCTGCGCATGCTTAGACGCATCATACTTTTCGTAGGCATTCACGATTTTTTGGACTAAAGGATGACGCACCACATCTTCAGACAAGAAGTGCGTGAAGGCAATGCCTTTAATCTCTTTTAAGACTTGTTGGGCTTCTACTAATCCGCTTTTTTGACCCCGGCCTAAGTCGATTTGCGTCACGTCACCGGTAATCACGGCTTTCGTCCCAAAGCCAATCCGGGTTAAAAACATTTTCATTTGTTCAGGGGTTGTGTTTTGGGCTTCATCTAAAATAATAAAGCTTTGGTTGAGGGTTCGCCCGCGCATGTAGGCTAATGGCGCGATTTCAATTGCGCCACGTTCAAACATTTTGTTGACGCTGTCATACCCACCCAAATCATAAAGCGCATCGTAAAGTGGTCGTAGATAGGGATCGACTTTTTGAGACAAATCCCCAGGCAAAAAGCCTAAACGCTCGCCAGCTTCAACCGCGGGTCTGACCAACACAATTCTTTTTACTTTATCGCGCGTGAGCGCATCGACAGCGCATGCAACGGCAAGGTACGTTTTACCAGTCCCAGCCGGTCCAATACCGAAGGTGATGTCGTAATCTTGAACTTGCTGCAAATAACTGACTTGGCGTGGTGTTCGACCATGTAAATCAGCGCGCCTTGTCATTAAGGTTGGCATGGCAGTCGTCGTGACCACCTCTGGATTAAGTTTGTTAATTTCTACTAAGCCTAATTGAATGTCTTCTAGGTCAATAGCTTGTTTTGAGCGTGCGTAGAAATCTTCTAAAAGCTTCGCCGCTAAGCGCGTGTGTTCTTTATCGCCTTTAAGCTTAAAATGCGCCCCGCGCCTTGCAATGTCAATCTCAAGCGCTGACGCAATTTGTTTTAGATTCTCATCCAATGGGCCACACAAATTGGCCAGGCGATGATTGTCTTCAGGTTGTAAGGTAATTTCCATGATTAGATAATTCTGCCAACTAAGCGGCGCGGGTTAGAAACATCTGTGATTTCCACATGCACAAATTGGTGAATGAGTTTAGCGTCGCCTTCAATATCCACCACTCTATTGTTGTCCGTTTTGCCCGCAAGCAATGTGGCATCTTTCCATGACGCCCCCTCAATTAAAACGCGCTGAACCGTTCCTAGCATTTTTTCAGAAATGGCCTTGGCTTGGGCTTCGTTAATGGCTTGTAATTTTGCTAATCGCTCAAGTTTGGTGGCCTCGGTCACATCGTCTTGGAGAAAAGCAGCTGGGGTGCCAGGGCGAGGGCTATACAAAAAGCTAAAACTCGCATCAAAGCCAACCTCCTGCATGAGCTTGACCGTCGCTTCAAAGTCGGTTTCAGATTCGCCAGGGAAGCCGATAATAAAGTCAGACGTGAAGGTAAGCTCAGGATTGGCAGCACGCAATTTTCGAATGATCGATTTGAATTGAAGCGTCGTGTAATTGCGCTTCATCGCCATTAAAATTCGGTCGCTACCCGCCTGCACCGGCAAATGAAGTTGTGCCGCAAGTTTAGGGACATTGGCGAAACAATTGATCAACTGTTCGCTCATTTCATTTGGATGGCTGGTCGTAAATCGGATACGTTCAATTTGCGGGATCTCGGCAATGGTCTCAATGAGCAAGGCCAAGTCTGCCGTATCGCCTTGGTAATCGGCACGATAAGCATTCACATTTTGCCCAAGTAGCGTAATTTCTTTAACGCCCTGATCTGCTAATTGCACGGCTTCTGTAAGAATGGCCTCAAATGGGCGAGAAACTTCCTCTCCTCGGGTGTATGGGACCACACAAAAACTGCAGTACTTGCTGCAGCCTTCCATGATGCTTAAGAAAGCGCTTGCCCCCTCAACACGGGGTGGAGGTAAGTGGTCAAATTTTTCAATTTCGGGGAAGCTGATGTCGACCTGTGATCTGCCGCTAGATTGATTTTTCTTAATCATTTCAGGCAGGCGATGTAGCGTTTGAGGACCAAAAACAATATCAACATAAGGCGCACGATTGATGATGTTTTCGCCTTCTTGTGAAGCAACGCAGCCGCCAACACCAATCACTAAGTTTGGATTTTTTTCTTTAAGCGGAATGAATCGTCCCAAATGACTGAACACTTTGTCTTCAGCTTTTTCGCGCACTGAGCAAGTATTCAACAAAATGACATCTGCATCTTCAGGCGTCAATGTTTCTACCATGCCATCGGAGGATAAAAGCATGTCAGCCATCCGTGATGAGTCATATTCGTTCATCTGACAACCAAAGGTTTTGATGAAAACTTTTTTAGGGGAGGTCATGGCTAGGGAAATGTCGCGCGCTTTAACTCGCGCCACAGGCGATTCGAATGTAGGGGACGGCAGGTGCAACTTCGCAAAATATGGTTATAACTCAAAAAGCTAAGTGTTAATTGTAGCTTAGCTGGATGGGATTGCCAAACTTCCAGTTTCTGATTTTTCATCTATTATGATTGTCAGCGTGACTAACAATACGATGTTTGATGTAAATCAAAGCCCAGGCCTCTAGGATGGCTAAGATTTAATCTGGATATCAGATTTATTTGTTCGTATCACACCTTTTTAGGTGCACGTTGAGGGGTGGACACATGTTATTTTTTGGATGGCAAGGCATTGCAGTTTTTCTTGGGATGGTGACAGTTGTCGTGTTGGCTTTGTATGCCTTTGTGAAGTCCATGGGCTGGTGAGTTGATCGGCTGTTAAAAAACGCTATCTTTGTCGATAGCGTTTTTTATGGCTAAGCGTTTTTGAGTTGGACAAGGCAGAACAATGCAAGACCGATGGTCACCGCGACTAAGAGTTTTACTAATCGCGTTTGCTTATGGTGTTCTGTTTTTAAACGCAGGAGTTCTTGTTTTAATTCAGTAGACTGCTTGAGATCTTGGGTCAAAAAAGCATCGATTTTGCGAGGCAGCGTGGGTAAAACAGCTCCCCAATGCGGCGCTTCTGTTTTGATCCGTTTTAAAATACTGCGCCACCCAATTTGTTCTGACATCCACCGCTCTAGAAATGGTTGCGCCGTTTTCCAAAGATCCAAATTTGGATCTAAGTCCCGGCCTAATCCTTCTACATTGAGTAGCGTTTTTTGGAGCATGGTCAGCTGCGGTTGAATGACGAGGCCAAATCTTCTTGCGGTATAAAAAAGGCGAATGAGCACCCGTCCAAATGAAATATCTTTAAGTGGTTTGTTAAAGATTGGCTCACACACCGCTCGGATTGCGGTTTCAAACTGGTCGATTGATACATCACTTGGAACCCAGCCTGATTCAATATGCGCTTGTGCAACTTCGCGGTAATCACGCCTAAAGAAAGCGAGAAAGTTACGCGCGAGATATTGCTTATCGGTTTCGGTCAGTGTCCCCATAATGCCAAAGTCCAGCGCGATGTAGCGGCCATCATTGGCTACTTGAATGTTGCCAGGATGCATGTCGGCATGAAAGAAGCCGTCTCTAAATACTTGCGTAAAGAAAATCTCAACCCCATCACGGGCGAGTTTTGGCATATCCAAGCCCATTTGGCGTAATTTTTCTACTTGGCTGACAGGGGTGCCATTCATGCGTTCCATCACCATGACCTGCTCGTGACACCAATCCCAATAGACTTCTGGGACTTGAAGTAATGGGCTATTAGGAAAGTTGCGGCCCAGCAAACTGCAATTGGCCGCTTCTAGCATGAGGTCGAGTTCGTTATTGATGTGTTGTGAAAAGTCAGCGACCACTTCCCGTGGACGTAATCTTTTACCATCTGCTAGTAATACTTGGATGAGCCAGGCAGCCGTATCCAATAATTTAATATCTTTTTGAATAACACTTGCGATCCCGGGTCTTAAGATCTTAACGGCGACCGGTTTGCCATCGATCAAATGGGCAAAATGCACTTGCGCAACCGAAGCGCTTGCGATGGGGGTTTCATCAAATTGGCTGAAGATTTGATCAACGGGTTTTTGATAGGTCTCGATTAAGATTTTTTCAACTAAGGTGAAGTCGAATGGGGGCACCTGGTCTTGCAATTTTGCGAGTTCATCCGCAATGTCGAGTGGGATGAGATCGCGACGCGTTGAGAGCATTTGGCCAAATTTTACAAAGATGGGCCCAAGCGCTTCGAGGGCTAAACGAAGTCGTTCCCCACGTGGACTTTTAGTGTTGCGGAAAAAAAATAGGGTTTGGACGAGATGGCGCAGCAGTTTAAATTTGCTATGGGCAAGTGCAAACTCATCTAGGCCGAACTTGAGTGAGATAAAGATGATCTTGAGGAGTCTAAAAAAACGCATCTTATATTTTCTATGCCTGAAGGTTAACTGGATGCAATTGCATGGGGGTTGGTTTTTTTAAGCAATTTAGCTAACCGCTTTTCAATACGCGCGACATCATCACGTAATGCATCCACTTCATTGACAAAAGCTTCTACATGCCGCTTCTTTGTGATGATCGGATTTTCTTCTTGCCAATATTCTGCGGCCATTTCTGCAATGTTAATCGCCTGCACTTTGACTTCTTGCCCGGTCTTTTGAGCAAATTGGCTAATTTTATTGGCCGGGATATCGCCAATGATTTTACTCAAATCTTCTTCATAATCCCATTTCATACTTTGTAGGACTTTGGCCAAGGCTTTTGCTAAGTCGGTATTTCCGTCAATGCGCACTTGCGACATCGCATTGGCATCCTTCGCTAGCAGTCTTAATGCGAGCGATGGGGAAATTTGTATTGTTGCATCGGCATTGGATACTTCGCCTGCCATGGCTAAACCGCCATCTTCTAATATCACTAGGCTAGCACTCAATGGAGGCACATTAAAGCGGACTGTTTTTCCAACAAAAGGCCAAAGTTCGACACGCGCCCATTGATTCTGAGTGATAAGATGATGCAATAAGCGGGTTAATAATGGCTTAAACATAGAAAACTAGACTTTCCATCCCTTATGCAAGGCAACCACGCCAGCAGCAAGATTGTAATAGTCGACCTTGCCAAGTCCTGCATCTAACATCATTTGACGTAAGGTTTCTTGATCTGGGTGCATGCGGATAGATTCAGCAAGATACTGATAGCTATCCGAATCTTTGGCAAAAAGCTTGCCCATGATTGGAAGTAACTTAAATGAATAGGCGTCATAAAGTGGCGCCAATGGTTTCCATACTTGAGAGAACTCTAGGACGAGTAAGCGACCACCCACTTTGAGCACGCGGCGCATTTCAGCGAGTGCTTTGTCTTTATGGGTCATGTTGCGAAGGCCAAAAGCCACAATCACGCAATCAAAGTGACCGTCAGGAAATGGGAGTTTTTCTGCATCGCATTGCAACGCCGGGACTGAAGCACCGTCATCAATTAATCGATCACGGCCTACAGCCAGCATGGAGGCATTAATGTCAGTGAGAATGACTTGGCCTGTGGCCCCCACTTTTTTTGAGAACAAACGGGATAAGTCGCCACTGCCTCCTGCGACATCTAACACTTTGTCTCCCGCTTTAATCCCGCTAATTTCAACCGCAAAGCGTTTCCAAGTGCGGTGTAAGCCGGCAGACATGACATCATTCATCAAATCATACTTGCGCGCCACGGAATGGAAAACCTCGCCAACTTTTTTAGCTTTTTCGCTTTCGTTGACGGTCTTGAACCCAAAATGTGTTTGATCTGAATTTGACATTGTTTGTACCTCGTTGATTATGCCGAGTTAGATTGACGCTTAATCCCTGCGGCATCTAACTTGCCTATGTATTCTAACCAAAGTGCCTCGTAATTGCGGGCTAAATCGTACAAATATTCCCAAGAAAACAGGCCCGTATCGTGCCCATCAGAAAAAATCAATTTGATGGCATATTGGCCAACCGGTTCGATCGCTGTGATATTGACCGTTTCTTTACCAACTTGTAATACTTCTTGGCCCAAGCCGTGACCTCGCACTTCAGCCGAGGGCGAGTAAACCCGCAAAAACTCACATGAAAGCATGCATTCCGTATTGTCATCAAAAGCAATTTCTAACAGGTGCGATTTCTGATGCAACTTAATGTTGATTGGACGGGGGTGGTTGGTGGTGTTTGTTTGCATAAAAAATCACGTTAGCTAAAACAGAATAATAGCAGAAAGCACGCATGGATTGAGTCTAAGGGGCATGACTGATATAAATCAATTCTCTTATTCTGGATCAGAGTATGATCACAATCATGAAGTTTGATTGCTTTAAATAAGGATTAGTTGCATGAGTTTAAGTGCTCTATTTTTTCAGTTGGGATTAACGATTGTGTTTGTTGGCTTAGCTGCTGGCGGCATTTTTTGGGCTATTAAAAGTGGCCAGTACGATGATCTTGACGGGCCTGCTCAAAGAATTTTGATGGATGACGATGATCCGATGATCCCATTTAGCAAGACTAATGAGTCTTCTATGCCAATTGAGCCAGATCAAACGAAGATCAAATAAGCAGGTTTTGTCATAGTCTTGGGTTGTCCTCGCTAGCCTAAGCGAATAAAATACATTTTCAGAATTTATATTCCATTGAAAGCGGGCCTGATATGAAAAAATATTTCACATTCGATAATTTGCCACTCACCATGCTGATTGCTTTAATTGCATTTGCTTGGTTTAGCGCTTTGTCAGTGATTTTTTTCCACTAAAAGATTACTGGGTCTAGCGCCCAAAATAAAAAAGCTGCCCATGGGCAGCTTTTTTATTGTTTAACTATCGACTTAATGTGCACTAGCAGCTAAAGAAACTTTCATTTTTTCCATCGCCTTTTGTTCAATTTGACGAATCCGTTCTGCAGAGACCCCAAACTCATCTGCCAAATCATGTAATGTTGCACTGCCATCTGGTTTTAACCATCTAGCCTCAACAATTCTGCGGCTACGCTCGTCTAAACTACTAAGCGCATTGGCCAATCCAGTCGTTTCTAAATGCTCTTCCTCAAGTGCTGATAGCATCTCTGAAGGCTCAGGACTTTCGTCTTCTAAGTAGGCAATTGGGCTAAAGCTGTCTTCATGATCATCATCACTATTCCCTTCGAGTGCAATTTCATGGCCGTTAAGGCGGGCCTCCATCTCCAGCACCTCTTCAGGTTTTACTTTTAGCTCTCGTGCAATGTGCGCAACTTCATCTGGCTGTAAGCTACCTGAGCCAGTTTTCATGCTTCTCAAATTGAAGAACAGCTTGCGTTGCGCTTTGGTTGTGGCAATTTTAACCAATCGCCAGTTACGAACGATATATTCATGAATTTCTGCTTTAATCCAATGCATCGCAAAGGAAACCAAGCGAACGCCACGTGAAGGATCAAAGCGTTTGACGGCTTTCATGAGGCCAATATTGCCTTCTTGAATTAAATCGGCTTGCGGTAATCCGTAGCCAGAATAGCCACGTGCAATACTGGCGACCAAACGAAGATGGGACACAATCAGCGCTTTTGCAGCCTCAATGTCATTGTTATTTCTGAGGCGCGTTGCATAATCCAACTCTTCCTCCGCACTTAAAACGGGGAATGCTTTGATGGTGCGCATATACTGGTCCAAGCTATCTAAAGCTGATGGAATCGGTAAAGTTAGGGCATTTGTCATGGATTCACCTTTTAACATGATGCTAATTCTAGCACTCTCACTTTGAGAGTGCTAGTCCTTAAAAGTTCCAATGTTTTAATTCATTGAACCTGAAGAGCCATCGAATCGATTCAGGTACAATCGCACAAAATAAATACGGTGGAACATCAATGAACAAAGAAGCGAGTATGGTGCAAGCAAACTCTCAAGGAAAAATTCTATTGGGGAGTCTCGTTGGCACCACCATTGAGTTTTTTGATTTTTATATCTACGCGAATGCCGCCGTACTCGTATTCCCGGCTTTGTTCTTCCCTTCATCAAATCCAACAAGTGCCATGCTGCAGTCCTTGGCAACGTTCGCCATTGCTTTTTTTGCACGGCCATTAGGCTCTGCTTTTTTTGGCCATTTTGGCGACCGAATAGGTCGAAAAGCCACCTTAGTGGCGGCATTGATGACCATGGGCTTGTCTACAGTGGCGATTGGATTGTTGCCGACTTTTAGCAGCATTGGGGTGGCGGCGCCGCTTTTACTGACGCTATGTCGTTTTGGCCAAGGACTTGGTTTGGGCGGGGAGTGGGGAGGGGCAGTCTTGCTTGCGACAGAAAACGCCCCAGCGGATAAACGTGCTTGGTATGGCATGTTCCCGCAACTTGGCGCTCCCATTGGGTTTCTGATGTCAGGTGGTATTTTTCTCTTTTTGAGCGACACCTTAACGAATGAACAATTTTTTGATTTTGGTTGGCGTATTCCGTTTTTAGCGAGCTCGGTGCTCGTCCTGGTCGGCTTATATGTTCGATTAAACATTACTGAAACCCCTGCTTTTTTAGAGTCTCTTAAATTGAATAAGCGGGTCAAGATCCCGGTGGTCACCGTGTTTAAAGAGCATGGTCGACATTTGTTTTTAGGGACCTTTATTGCCCTGGCAACCTTTGTCTTATTCTACTTGATGACGGTGTTTACCTTAAGCTGGGCGACAAGTCATTTAGGATTTTCTCGTCGTGAATTTTTATCGATACAACTTTTTGCGGTCTTGTTTTTTGGATTAGCGATTCCTTTTTCTGCTTTGCTGGCCGACAAGTTCGGAAGAAAAGTCGTGCTGATCGGCGCATCAGTAGCGATTGCAATCTTTGGCTTTTTGATGGTTCCTTTGTTTGATTCAGGGGATGTCCTCAAAATCACGCTATTCTTGTGTCTAGGATTAGGTTTGATGGGCATGACTTATGGCCCACTAGGAACCATGCTCTCGGAGTTGTTCCCAACGCAAGTGCGCTATACCGGGGCATCTCTTACGTTTAATTTTGCGGGGATTCTTGGGGCCTCTTTTGCGCCATTTATTGCAACTTGGCTAGCGGGGGCTTATGGATTAAGTTATGTCGGTTTCTACTTGTCCGGCGCTGCGTTGATCACGCTCATGGCACTTATTTTTACTAAAGTTAGATCCTAGCCTATCTAAAACCATAGTTCTGAAACATTTCTCGCATTAAAAAACTTTCCAAGTCGGCGGTATCTTCTATCCTTGCTGATTTGGTGATGCTGCGACCAAGTCGCTGAGATTCCCATTCAAAATCTCCGCTATATTCTTTTCTAATAATCATGATCATTTTTCGAACTACGGCCAGTTGAATTGATTCACCTGGCCTAGATTCAACGTCGAAGATTTCAAGTCGCGCATTGTTGTAATTGGTCTTCCAGCCTTTGAAACTAAATTGCGCTGTATGCAAACCGATTTCTCGGATTTGAAAAATGCCGTTGGAGCCTTCTTGCGCTAAATTCTTCTTAATCACTGCATCTCTTTGATCTTCGTTTGGCGTGCCACGGTCTTTTGCTGTGGCCGCTTGTGCAGTTTGTTCTTCTGCTTGTCTACGTTGGCGATTCGCATTCACTAAGGCCATCATATCGGTTGGCTGGTCCGTTGGCGTCGGATGTGAAGGTTCTGGCAATTTAGTGGGCGTTTGAAATTGCGTGTTATTTTGAGGGTTCTGCGTGGCAATGACCCGTGGTGTAGGCGTCTCTTTTTTGTGCTTAGGTTCAGGCTTGCTTGGTTGCGGTGTTTCAGGTTTTGGTTCTGCCAGTATCTGCGGTTTAGGATTTTCTAGCGTGATGGTGATTGCCTGAGGTTTTGGAAAAACGCTTGTGGGTTTGATCACTTGAGGCAAGACAAAAAATAGCACTACAGCGTGGATGAATAAAGAAACGAGAATCGCAATCATGGAGTTACGACTGATGCGGATGTTTAGATGAACATCTCCTTTTGGCGGGAGGTAAAAGTTTTGATGCTGGCCATTTGCATGAGCATTAAGCGCTGCAATTTTTTGCGCGCGAGTTATCCTGGTCAGTTTCATGGATTTAAGTGCTTAACGATCATTAACCTCACCGAGCGTCGACGGAGTTATAGTTTTTCAATCTTGGCTAATGATCGATTAACTGCGACGAATGATCCCAGCCAGCCTAAGCATATCGCACTCAGGAGCATGACTAGCGTAATCCATGGCCCTGGCATCGCAAGCTTAAATTCGCTTGCATATAAGTCAGCAATTTGCGTGATCGAGGTGTTGAATAAGCTGACGACCAAGAGCACGATTATCCAAGCAGCGATTCCCCCGCCAAGCCCGTATAAAACGCCTTCATATAGAAAGGGGCGGCGTATAAATTCATTGGTGGCTCCGATGAGCTTGCTGACTTCAATTTCTTCAAGTTGCGTCAATATCTGTAAGCGGATGGTGTTTCCTACAATCGCGATTAAAGCAAAACCAAGGAGGGCAACTAGGACAAAAATCGCTTTTTTACCTAATTTGATCACCGTATCTAAGCGTTTAATCCAATTTGAATCGACTTGCGCTAGATCCACGCCATCCCATTGTTGCATTTCTTGCTGCAACCTTTGAATAGTTTCAGGGTGAAGGTCTTTGGGTATTAATAAAAAAGTATCTGGCAATGGGTTTTTGTTCAAGCTGCCAGTGATGTCGGCGGTTCCTGCATTTTGTTGAAATTGCTCCCAGGCGCTTTCTTTGCTGACGAACTCATATGACTTAATGTCTGGGTGTTTTTTTAATTTATCAACAATTTTTTCTTTGGCGCTATTGGGAATGTCGAGCTTCAAAAATAGGCTCAATTGTGGCTTACCTTCTATATTGCCAGCCACATGACTAAGATTGTCGACAATCGTGTATAGAATTTCTGGCAGTGAGAGAGTGACGCCCATGACGCAACAGATTAACACCGTGCCTAATAAGTTTTGACGCATCCGGCCGAGCACCATTTTCAATGGCTGAAGGTGTTGTTTTAGCCATTGGTTCATGCTGAGAGTTCTCCGCTTTGCAAATGTAGTTCTTTTAATATATTTTTTACGTTGTCTGGGATGCTGTGTGGGAGTTCATGACTGGCAATAATCACGGTGACCCCTACTTGTTGGAATGCATACAAGAATCCCAAAATGTCTGCAGCATAATTTTCATCTAAATTGCCGGTGGGTTCATCTGCGATTAAGATTGCAGGGCGGCTTACAACGGCTCTGGCGATAGCTAAGCGCTGTTGCTCCCCCCCTGATAAGGTAATTGGCATCGACTTTTCTTTGTTTAATAAACCGACTTTATCCAATGCAGCGCGAATCCGTTTGGCAGCCTCCTCCCCTAAGACCCCGTTAATGTACAGTGGTAATGCGACGTTTTCGTAACAGTTACGATCGTATAAAAGTTTGTGGTCTTGGAAAATCAATCCAAACTTACGGCGGAGGTATGGAATGGCGGATGATTTTAATTGACTGACGTTTTGGTTGCCGATCAGGACGGTTCCTGCTGAAGGTCTCTCGAGCCCAGCGATCATTTTAAGTAAAGTACTTTTGCCTGCGCCAGAAGCCCCAGTCACAAAAACAAGGTCGCCTTGATTGATTTCAAAAGAAACGCTTTTGATCGTATCGTAGCTGCCAGGATAGCGTTTACTGACTTGGTCGAATTTAATCATTCAAATAATGCCTCTACAAATTCGCTTGTTTTAAACGGTCTTAAATCTTCGATCGATTCTCCAACGCCAATGAACCTTATTGGGATTGGGCGGATTTGTGCAATGGCTGCAATCACGCCGCCTTTTGCGGTGCCATCTAATTTACTTAACACCAATCCTGTGACGCCTAGGGCATCATCAAAGGCTTTGACTTGCATCACGGCATTTTGGCCTGTATTGGCATCGAGCACTAGTAAAACTTCATGAGGAGCCCCTGGTAACGCCTTATCGATGACGCGCTGAACTTTGCGGATTTCTTCCATGAGATTGAGCTGCGTTGGAAGGCGACCGGCGGTGTCAGCAAGGACGATATCGATGCCTTTGGCTTTAGCGGAATTAATCGCATCAAAAATCACGGCGGCTGCATCTCCGCCTTCACTGGCAATCACATGGACTGAGTTGCGCTCGCCCCAAGCTTGCAGTTGTTCACGTGCGGCAGCTCTAAAAGTGTCGCCCGCTGCAATTAATACGGATTTGCCTTCGGCTTGGAATAGGTGGGTTAGTTTGCCAATGGTGGTGGTTTTTCCTGCGCCATTGACGCCAGTGAGCATGATGACAAATGGTTGATGATTCTTTATTTCGAGTGGTTTTTCTAAAGGCGCTAAAAGTGCGCTAAGTGATTCTTTGAGTGCCGATTTAAGTTGTGAGGTGTCACTGA
Organism: uncultured Methylophilaceae bacterium; assembly: GCA_903953055.1. GTDB lineage: Bacteria > Pseudomonadota > Gammaproteobacteria > Burkholderiales > Methylophilaceae > Methylopumilus_A. Next base: position 13,476 of record CAJBIA010000137.1, on the reverse strand, counting down.
GTGCTTGGCGGGTAACGCGCTGTTTGATGTCATCAAGAAGGGCCTGCGTTGCTGCGATCCCGACATCAGAGGTCAATAGAATAGTTTCAAGCTCTTCGTAGACATCGTCATCAATTTTTCCGCCGCCAAAGAGACTAGCGAGTTGATTGCCAAGCGAACTTCTTGTGCGAGACAGTCCTTGCTTTAAACGCTCTGTCCAGCTTTTCTGAGGGGCCGCTGGCGTTTCGCTTGTCTTGTCTTTTTTGAAAAAATCGAACATAGCATCTTATTGGTTAAGTTAATGCTATTTTAGTCGCAAAGCCCCCTGTACGCCATCGTATTGAAGGTGTTTTGTTTAGAGAAAAAATCAATCTACAAATAATACATATGTTTCGAAAGATTCGACGCTATTAAGATTGCTAACTTAAGAAACACGGACTTGTTTAGAGCAGACTTAAGTCAAGCTGACTTAACTGGGGCTGACATTACTGGTACTAACCTTAATGAATCAACCTTAGATGGCACCATCATGACCGATGTTAAGGGCCTGGAGTTTATTAAAGGCTACAAGGTAGAGAGAAAGGTCGTTGCGTAGGCTGCAAGTAACGTACAACTAACTTAAAAAGCCAACTAAAATTTGGGCTTTATTTTTACAGATGTAAAAATAATTGACGCTCGAAATAGGGGTCAATTCGGGCTAAGCTTATGGAAATATTTAAAGGCTTCTTAGATTGACGACTATATTAAATCGTCTGATATATTTCAGAAGTGGTTGTTTCTAGTTGAAATCGTCATATTCTGAATGACTTGCTTCAAGCCACATCGCATTGATCACGCCAAAAGCTAGCGCTAATCCAACACCTAAAATCCAAGCAAAGTACCACATTGGTTTGCCCTTTCTTTTAATACATCGAGTTAGTGTGATCTTGTATGGTCTGCAATGTTACTTTGCCCCTCAGCACGCTGAATACCCAAGATGTATAGAAAAGGATAAGTGGCAGAAAAATTAATGTAACTACCAACATAATCCCCATGGTTTTTTTACTAGAGACAGCATCCCACATCGTTAAACTACTTACTGGATCTGTCGCAGAAGGCATTACAAATGGGAACATAGAAAATCCTGCCGTTAAGATAACACCAGCAATTGATAAGCTACTTCCGATAAAAGCCAAACCCTCATTCTTGAACTTTGCATTCAGGAGAGCAAACATCATCCCTAAAAATCCAATCAATGGGGCTGCCATCATCCAAGGGTAGGATTGGTAATTATTGAGCCATGCACCCGAAGAAATTGAAACTGTCTTTGATAAAGGATTTAACGCCGCATTAAAATCTTGATGGGATGTAAGAATATACCCATCAATTCCATAAGCCACCCAAAGGCCTGCAACTGCAAAGCTAATAATAAAAACTAGCCCCATCCATTGCGCGGCTTTTTTTGCTCTCGCTTGCACATGGGCATCAGTTCTAAGTTGCAAATAAATCGCGCCGTGCGTCATTAACATACTCAAGCTAACAACTCCACATAATAGAGCAAAAGGATTGAGCAGATCCCAAAAACTGCCCGTATAAAAAGAGCGTAATGTTTCATCATAGTGAAACGGTAAACCAAGTAATAAATTACCAAAGGCCACACCAAATACTAATGATGGGATTACCCCGCCAGCAAATAAAGCCCAGTCCCAAGTGCTTCTCCATGATGCATTGGTAAGTTTGCTTCTGTAATCGAAACCTACTGGCCTAAAGAACAAAGCGAACAAAACTAGAAGCAATGCGATATACATACCAGAAAACGCTGCAGCATAAACCAAAGGCCATGCAGCAAATATGGCCCCGCCAGCTGTAATTAACCAAGTTTGATTCCCCTCCCAAACTGGACCAACCGTATTAATAATGACTCGTCTTTCATCATCGGTCTTTCCTAAGAAGGGTAGCCAGGCTGCGACCCCCATATCAAAACCATCCATGACAGCAAAGCCAATCAACAATATGCCTACAAACAACCACCAAGTAAGCTTTAAAAATTCATAATTAAATAATTCCATAATGACTTTCTAGCGAATGGTTTCGAAGTGATATTTGCCTGTATGCAAACTGGATGGGCCAAGTCGTGCATACTTAAACATCAAGAACATTTCAACAATCAGAAGCAATGTATAAAAACCCATAAATCCAGATAGACTAAAATACAAATCACCCGTTGAGAGCGACGATGAAGATAGGTGCGTCGGGAGAATGCCAGAAATCGTCCAAGGTTGACGACCCATTTCAGCTACAACCCAGCCCATTTCAGCAGCAATCCAAGGAATTGGAATTGCGAATAAGGCCAGACGTAATAACCAAGTTTTCTGGTTGATGTTTCGCTTGGCTGTGTAGTAAAAACTAGCACCAAAAATGAACAACATTAAAAAGCCAATTCCAACCATCACACGGAACGACCAAAACAATGCGAACACATTAGGAATCGTGTCATTAGCAGCCTGCTTAATTTGAGCTTCTGAAGCATCGGTAACATTAGCCGTATATTTCTTTAGCAATAGACCATAACCCAAATCATCTTTAGATTTCTGAAATGCAGCTTTAGCCTCTTCTGATTGATCGCCTTTTTTTAATCTCTGTAAGTCGTTATAAGCGACCATGCCATTTCTAATTCTCAGCTCATTCTCTGCTTTTATTTCACTTAGGCCTGTTACCTGTTCATCAAGTGAGCGAGTTGCAATGATGCCCATGACATAAGGCACCTTTAGCGCGTAATCTGTGTGCTCATCTTTTTGGTTCGGTAGCCCAAATAGTGTGAATGCGGCAGGCGCTTCTTCTGTATGCCACTCAGCTTCAATAGCTGCTAGCTTAACCTTCTGAACTTCGCCAGTTGTATACCCAGACTCATCACCGAGAACAATGACGGAAAGCACTGAGGCTAGTCCAAAACCAGAAGCAACTGCAATCGATCTTAGAGCAAAGCCCACATCACGCTTTTTAAGTAAGTACCAAGAAGAGATTCCTAAAACAAACATTGAAGCAGTGGTATATCCAGCAGCTACGGTATGCACAAACTTTACCTGAGCAACTGGATTTAGAAGCAGTGCCGCAAAGCTTGTCATTTCCATTCGCATTGTTTCAAAGTTGAACTCTGCTCCAACTGGATTCTGCATCCATCCATTTGCAATCAAAATCCAGAGTGCTGAGAGATTGGACCCAAGGGCAACTAAGAATGTCACCATCAAGTGTTTCTGCTTGGATAGCTTGTCCCAGCCAAAGAAGAACAAACCTACGAATGTCGACTCTAAGAAGAAGGCCATTAAGCCTTCGATAGCGAGAGGTGCCCCAAAAATATCGCCAACATAATGAGAGTAGTAAGCCCAGTTTGTACCAAACTGAAACTCCATAGTTATGCCTGTTGTAACACCCATCGCAAAATTAATTCCGAACAACTTACCCCAGAATTTAGTCATGTCTCGATAGACTTCTTTACCTGTCATGACATAAACAGATTCCATGATGACTAATATCCAGCTTAAGCCGAGGGTTAGTGGCACAAACAAGAAGTGATAGAGCGCAGTTGCACCAAATTGCAAACGTGATAAATCGATTACTTCAGCGGATGGCAACATAATTGAAACCTACTTTGATGGCGTTAATAAAATTTGGGTAACAGCATGCTGTCTTGATTCTTTTGCGATTGGATGTGAAAAACATATCCACCAAATTGCCCATAATAAAAAGATCTTAATGGCTAAGATGAGGCTGATCTCAAAACCTAATCCTTTAGATCGAATAAAACTTGTTAACTTTAAGAAAGGTTTCTTTATCATTTAAATCGCTAGGCGCCCGAGGGTTTTGTTGCGACCATTCCTATCAAAGCAGACATCCCTTTATGCCCCATCCCTTCGGAAATATCTTTTTCGTATTCGACCAGCTCTTCTAAATCCCAATCTTGAAATGCATCGTGCAAAAGCTCTTGCGTATATAGATTCTCAATTGCAGATGGCCCCCCCGTTTTATATTCAAGTTGCTTTGGGGTATAGCCTAGCAATAGTATTCTGCCATTGGGTTTAGTCATCGCCTTCATGAAAGAAAAGAGTTTCTTACGCTCTTCTGTATTAGCAAATTGAATAAAAATACCTATAACCCAATCGAATGAATCTTGGTCACATTTCATCGGCCATTCGTCAGTCAAAATATCGCATTCAACAATTTCAACATAAGCGTTTGACTCGTGCGCTAGCTTTTTGGCCCTATCTATTGCCACCTTACAAATTTCATTTGCAGTCACTTTAAGGCCCTGAGCTGCAAGCCAAACTGAATTTCGACCTTCACCATCTGCAATCATGAGCACTGATTCGCGCGCTTTAAACATTGTTCTTTTTTTAACTAGGAACTCTGATGGCTCACGTCCAAATAAAAAATCATTTCCAGCAGTTTGATAACGTTCGGTCCAGAATTTTTTTTGATCCATACCTAGACTCCAATTGCTGTTTTTATGAGCATCAAAATAGCAATTGTTAATGACAAGATACCAAAAATTAGCACGCTCATATGACTTGGTATTTTGCTATGCAGCATTCTTCCTATGCCCATACCCACGACAGTTGCACTCACAAAGGGAACAGCAACGCTCCATAAAATAGTGCCATTACCTGCGTAAGAGAAGGCGCTAGCCATTGAGACTAAGGCAATGACTGCAAGAGATGTTGCCACAATCATTTTAGTTTCCAGGTTAGAAATGCTATGTAGCGTAGGTACGATAATAAAACCGCCGCCAACACCTAGGAGTCCAGATAAGAAGCCTGAAAATCCGCCCGTTAAAATGAGGCGTTTAGTACATGAGGCTGTCCAAAACAATTTGGATGTTGCTGGATTTACTGCACAGGCCGGTTCTTCTTTTGGTTCATCATCGCAGCCATTTGGGTCATCACAATCGTCCCCAATCAACAAGGTCGGCGTTTGAAACTTCTGGAATGAACGCCATGAAACAATTAACAATACAATCGAGAAGAGCACTGCTAGCCCTTTCTCAGGCAGCTGGTGGGCAACATATACGCCAATAGGTGCGCAAAGCACGCCAAAGGTTGCAAGCAGCGTCGCCGCTTTATATCGAACGATGCCGCTTCTCAAACCCAAGGCTGCAGCAAGACCAGCCGACAGCATGATTGCCATGAGAGATATAGGCGCTGCATCAATCATTTTAAGGTGTAAGAAAAACACCAAAAGTGGTAATGCAAGAATTGCACCGCCTGCGCCAGTGATTGCCAGCACAAAGCCAACAAACACGCCTAGCGCAATACTGAGACTAATAGGATCGATCATGAACAAGCCTTTAACTGTTTATATGGACTACTTGTCGGCATCGATTTTGATTGGTTTAGCTAACCACTCGCGGCCTTTAAGCATTGCCCACCAGTAAATTGGTGGCAAAATACGCTCTTTTAAAATCCATGCTAGACGAGAAGGTCTTTGGCTATTAATCAACCATTTTGGGAAACTTGGTAATAAATGGCCACCAAATCCAAACTCCGCTAAAACAATTTTGCCGCGCTCGACCGTTAATGGACATGACCCATAGCCATCATAGGCTGCCCGTTGATTGCCCTTGTTCAAATCAAAGAGCACGTTCGTTGCAACTACAGGGGCTTGTTTACGCGCGGCTGCTGCTGTTTTTGCATTCGGGCAATTCGTCACATCACCCAAGGCATAGATGTTTGGATAAGTTTTGTGCTGAAGCGTGTCTTGATTTACATCGACCCAACCCGTTGCATCTACCAACTTACTTGCGCGAATAAAATCAGGTGCTTGTTGCGGCGGCACCACATGAATCATATCAAAAGATGTTTCAAGCATTGAGGTGTTGCCATCAGCATCAGTGACACTAAACCAGGCTTTTTTAGCCGGCCCATCAATTTTTGTGAGGCGATGACTAAAGTGCAGATTCGCCTTATAGCGTTCGACATACTCCATCAAAGCGGGCACATATTCTTTTACGCCAAATAAGACTGCGCCAGTATTGTAGAAGTGGATTTGAATGTCTTTTAAATGCCCATTTCTTAACCAATGGTCTGCAGATAAATACATCGCTTTTTGTGGGGCGCCGGCACATTTAATTGGCATGGGTGGCTGCGTAAATACAGCTTTGCCCTTTTTGAATTGTTTAACTAATTCCCAAGTGTATTGAGCTAAGTCATATCGGTAGTTCGAAGTCACACCATTTTGGCCGAGTGTTTCAACTAAGCCTTCAATGCCATGCCAATTGAGTTTGATACCAGGACAAACAATCAGCGTGTCGTAACTGATGGGGCGGCAACCTTCTAGAATCACTTGCTTAGCTTCTGGCTCAAATCCCGCTACTGCAGCTTTAATCCACTTTGCTTTTGAAGGAATGACAGATGCCATCGTTTTGACTGTTGTTGCAGGCTTAAATATACCTCCACCGACCATGGTCCAACCAGGTTGATAATAATGGGTCTCTGCTGGATCAATAATCACCACATCTAATTTTGAGTTTCGAGAAAGCAAGCTAGAAGCAACAGCAATTCCTGCAGCACCACCGCCAACAATAACAATTTCATGATGCATAACATCAGAACCATTTGAATTAGCCCCTATGATTCTTTGAGTTAATCCAGATAAGTCGTACCCCGCATTTCTTCCTGTATTAAGCACTTCTGATAAGCCAACTGAGGAAGCCTGGCTTAATGCCCAAAGTGAAGCTGCTCGCATACCAGAACGGCAATAGCCTAGGACTGGCTTATCAATGTCTTTGAATATTTGAGCAAATGCAGCCACATCCTCATCAGAGATTTTGCCAGCAACAACGGGCAAATAATGAGTTTTGATTTTTAGCTTCTTTGCAGCTTTTGAGATTTCTTCAAAATTAGGTTGGTCTGCACCTTCGCCATCAGGACGATGACACATGATGGTTTTTATGCCCAGCTCAGCAAGACTTTTTAAATCGTCTACTAGAATTTGGTCTGCGACTAAAAAACCTTCTGCTAAATTTGCTAACTTCATTTGATCCACTCCGCTAATTTTTTTTATTGTTATATTTTTGTTTTAAGCAGCTTGCGCTGGCACTACTCTTCCGCAGGCTTGATTAGCTGGAAGTGCAACATCGATATATTTTGGATATGCCAACTTAAGCTCACCCATGAGCTTAATGAAATCTTCACGACTTCTGTTATCCCCTAAACGCTTATTGTGCTTGCGCTCTTCACCTACTGTTGATTGAGTATTACCGTTGTAATCATGTCCAGGATAAACAATGACGTCATCTGCTAAGCTGAAGATTTGTGCATGAATGCTATCAAAGAGCTGTCCAGAATTCCCAGCTTGGAAATCGGTACGTCCACAACCACCAATTAGCAATGAGTCACCTGTAAAGATGCGGTCACCAGCAAAGAGGCTGATACAGCCATTGGTATGGCCTGGGGTGTAACGCACTTCTAAGTCAATGGTGCCAACAATAATGTGAACACCATCTGTGACTAATAAATCACCGCACATCGCCCCTGCATCGCGATGCACAACGCTCTTGCTGCCTAGCTTTTGTCTTAAAGTGTCCGCCCCTGTGACATGGTCAGCATGCACGTGAGTCTCAAGCGTATAGACTAACTTTAAATCCTGCGCTTCTAGTTCTTTTAGATATTTAGGTACCTCAGACTCAACTGTATCAATCAGTACAGCTTGTTTGGTTTTTTCACAAGCCAATAGGTATGTGAAGGTACTAGTATCAGGCTCAAAGAATTGTTTGAAAATCATCGTCATCCCCTCTTAGTTTTTGTTGTATCTAATTTATTTTTAATGCTGAAATAAAGGCTTCATTGGCGGCTGCATCAAGACTCATTTGGTTAGCAATTTGTCCGCAAACTAAATTGCACAATTCGTATATGCGCTGATCCGAGATGCTGTAATAAGCTTTAGTGCCCCTAGAGTCTCGTTCAATTAGTTTTGCATCTCTTAATAATGCGAGGTGCTTGGAGACATTCGCTTGAGTACCACCAGAAATCTCAACAAGCTCAGTGACGTTCTTCTCCCCATCCCTTAAGCCATTTAATATTTTGAGGCGCATAGGCTCAGCCAATGCCTGAAAATATCTAGCGATATGACTAAATGCTTGCTCATCTAATTGACTCATACAACTTACCTTAAATAGAACATAATAGGATGTTACATTACTATATAGTTATATAGAAATATATTTAACAAAATGATCTCATTAACCTTTAATATAGACCTAGAAATATTATCATTTGAGAAAAATAAGTATGCATTTATATATTGATTCGCCCAACTTCACCCCTATCGCTTCATTGGTGGGTGGCATGTTAATCGGCCTTGCAGCCAGCGTATTAGTTATATACAGAGGAAAAATCGCTGGTATCAGCGGTATTGTTGCGGGCCTAATGGAAACAGAAAACATCCAACAAGGACATCATCTTTGGCGGACGCTATTCCTTATTGGCCTCATTGGATCGAGTTTTATATATCAATTTTTTGCACCACTACCAGAAATTAACATTTCAGCATCCAAAGGCACGCTCATTCTTGCTGGCTTATTGGTAGGGTTTGGAACAAGAATGGGTTCTGGTTGCACAAGCGGTCATGGGATATGTGGCCTAAGTCGACTCTCCCCTAGATCTTTAATAGCGACGGTTAGCTTTATGTTTTCGGGCTTTATCGTTTGCTACCTATTTCTACATGCGATTTAAATTATGAAAAATATTATTACTTTGTTAGCCGGACTCATTTTTGGTCTCGGCTTAATCATATCTGGTATGACCAACCCGGCAAAAGTTATTGGCTTTCTTGACATCGAAGGGCAGTGGGACCCAAGCCTTGCCTACGTAATGATTGGTGCAATATCCATTGCGTTCTTGGGCTTTAGGTTTGTGAAAAATAAAAGCAAAACAATATTTGATGATCCGATTCATTTGCCTGGCACAACCCACGTTCCCAAAGAATTAATAATTGGCAGTGTATTATTTGGCGCTGGATGGGCATTGGCTGGATTTTGCCCTGGCCCTGCACTAGTAGCCTTAGGAGCTGGCTATAAAGAGGCGTTTATTTTTGTCATGGCGATGATTGTTGGGATGTATATCCACGATCATTTGATTGAGGTTTACAAAAAACGTTAACCAAATAAGGTCTCAATGGCTACATAAAATTCTGCGTTAAATCATTTCGATTCATTCGCCATCTTAATGATCTTTTCCTCAACTTTTTTTGCTACTTGCATTAACGCATCGTCGTTAGATAAGGCCGAAAGCATTTGCACTGGCTTTATCAGCCCGATTTTTGTTTCCCCTTTTTCTGTATAAACAGAGATACGGCATGGCAAAGCCATGTTTAAACGCATATCAACAGATAAAACTTTTGCTGCGTCCTTTGGATTGCAGACTTCAAATACTTTACACTCCTCAGCAAAAGCAATGCCCTTATTGCGAAGTGTAGTCCCTATATCATGGACATATAATGTTCCAAATCCATTGCGCACAATTGCTTCTTTTAGGTCTGTTGAAGCTTGGTTAAATGATTTGCTGGTTTTAACGATGTAATACATAAAGACCACCTTATTCTATTTTTTGGACTCTTCTTTCATTTTTTTCATGACGTAATAGATTAGATAGCCCATCATGAACACCATGAATGAAATGCTTAGCACCGTTAATTGGCCTGGCAATGAATAAAATAAAACTTTTAACATTTAAATTCTCCTAAAAATTAATTCTAAATGGTCGTTTCTTCAAATGCTGCAATAGCATCAGCTGCATACATGAGAGAAGGGCCTCCACCCATATAAACTGCCATTCCAAGCGTTTCTATTACCTCTTGCTTACTTGCGCCCATCTTGCCAAGTGCCTGCATATGAAAACCGATACATCCATCGCATCTAGATGCAACACCTAGCGCTAACGCAATTAACTCTTTTGTTTTCTTATCCAAAGCACCATCTTTTGTAGCCGCAGTTGCCATATCGCCAAAGGCTCTCATAAGCTCCGGCGCCTCTATTCGGAGTTTTGCTAATGACTTTGAAATGTCTTTTGTAATGTCCTTGTATACTTTTGCCATTGTTTTTGCCCTTTATATTATATAATTTTATATAATATATAAACCTGTTCTACATAAAGCAATTTGAGGTAAATCAATGTCTGACGATATAAATCCAAAAGAAATGCAAAGGTCCGCTAATAACGCCTGTAAGTTAATGAAAGTGCTATCAAATAGAGATAGATTGTTATTGTTATGTCAGATTAATATGGGTGAAAAAAACGTAACGGAGCTTGAAGGTATTTTAGACATTCAACAGCCAACACTATCTCAGCAATTAACTGTGCTTAGAACAGAGGGGCTGGTGAAAACAAGAAGAGATGGAAAAAAGATTTACTATTCACTATCAAGTGAGATTGCAGCCTCTGTTATGTCATTACTATACAAACACTATTGTGCAAAATAAACTCAGTTCCAGGGTTTGGCCAACTACTGTTTGGCTTCACTCTTCTGGCAGTCCCTGTTAACTTTCAAAACATTCTTAGCACGCTTAGCTTCATATTTGATACTTCCTAAGTTCTCTTACTTTTGGTGCAGAACTTAATGTGGGATTGATTAGTCACATAGCTGTCACCTATTTTGCAATACGATTAATGGCGCGATGCCAGCTATAATAGACGGGTATAGAGGAGAGTTAAAACGTGCAAATTTTTAAATTAAAAACCTTGAGCTTAAGTGTGCTCATGAGCTTATGTTTTTCATCATTGGCGATGGCAGCTGAAATTCAAGAGTTCAAATTAGACAATGGCCTCAAGGTCGTGGTACAAGAAGACCATCGAGCTCCTGTCGTGGTCTCTCAAGTCTGGTACCGAGCTGGTAGCTTGGATGAGGTCAATGGTAAAACCGGTGTGGCTCACGTGCTAGAACACATGATGTTTAAGGGCACAAAAGAAATCAAAGCGGGGCAATTCTCACGTTTAATTGCAGCCGCAGGCGGTAAAGAAAATGCGTTTACTGCACAAGATCAAACCACTTACTTCCAGCAATTAGAAAAATCTCAGTTACCCCTTTCGATGAAGCTTGAAGCCGATCGGATGGCGAACTTAGACTTAACGGATGAAGAGTTTGCTAAAGAAATTAAAGTCGTGATGGAAGAGCGTCGCTGGCGCACGGAAGATAAACCGCAATCGAAAGTGAATGAACAGTTCAATTCGACCATTTACCATGTGCATCCCTACGGTAGACCTGTGGTGGGCTGGATGAATGATTTAGAAAACATGACGGGAGCGGATGCGCGCGAATGGTATAAGAATTGGTATGCCCCCAATAACGCCACATTAGTGGTGGTAGGGGATGTCAATTCACAAGAGGTCTTGAAACTAGCCAAGCAATATTTTGGGGTACTTAAACCCCATGCCCTGCCTGCACGTAAACCGCAAACAGAACCTGAGCAAACGGGTGAGCGCCGCGTCATCGTCAAAGCGCAGGCTAAACTCCCTTATGTTTTGATGGGCTTTCACGTCCCTGCATTAGAGGATGCGGATAAGGATGTGGATCCGTACGCATTAGAAATCCTAGCCGGTGTGCTAAATGGTAATGCTTCCGCCAGACTTAACCAAAACCTTGTCAGACAATCTCAAGTCGCAGTGGATGTGGATGCTGGGTACGATATGATCCACCGCGGTCGTCATTCTATTTTTGTGCTTGACGGCACGCCCTCAGAAGGTAAAACGGCTGCTGAATTAGAAGTGGCGCTCATGCAAGAAATCGACAAAATCAAAACGGGCGGCGTCACGGAAGAAGAGTTGCTTCGTGTCAAAGCTCAAGTGATTGCTGCGGATGTTTATCAACGTGATTCTATGTTTTATCAAGCCATGCAAATTGGGCAATTAGAGACTGCAGGCTTTTCATGGAAAATCTTGAAAGATTACCCTGCAAAACTGCAAGCCGTGACCGCGGAGCAGGTGCAAGCGGTGGCTAAGAAATATTTCAACAAAGATAATTTAACGGTTGCGACCCTTGATCCGCAACCCATTGATCCTAACGACACGACGCCGAAAGGAAAACCCCATGTTCACTAAATCATTCATTCGTGCCCTCAGTATCACCATTTTCGGATTGCTTTTTACATTCCAAGCGCAGGCAGGCTTAAAAATAGAGCAATGGCAAACCAGCAGTGGTTCCTTGGTTTACTTTGTTGAAAATCACGACCTCCCTATTATCGATTTAAGTGCCAACTTTTATGCTGGTAGTGCGCGAGATGAAAAGGGTAAATCAGGGGTGGCTGGGATCACGAGATATCTCATGACCTTAGGTGCGGCAGGGATGTCTGACGAAGACATTTCCAAGCAGATGGCGGATATTGGGGCAAAAGCAGGCGGCGACTTGGATGCTGACCGTGCTAGTTTCAAGCTGCGCACCTTATCTAGCGAGCGCGAATCTCAAAAAGCTTTGGAGATATTTACTAAAATTTTGCAAAAGCCAGATTTTCCGGAGACGGTGTTAGAGCGAGAAAAGGCCCGCATTATTGCAGGCCTTAAAGAATCTGCGACGCAGCCTGAAAGTATTTCTAGCAAGGCTTATATGAAAGCGCTCTATGGTGATCATCCTTATGGGTTAGACGATGATGGTGAACCAGAGACGGTTGCTAAAATTAATGTCGCGGATTTGAAAAAGTTCTACGCTACTTATTATGGGGCAGACGGTGCGGTCATTGCATTGATCGGGGACATGAGCCGCGCGCAAGCCGAAAAAATTGCTGAAACCATTTCAGCAGGATTGCCCAAAGCGCAAAAGCCATCCCCATTGCCACCGGTGACTTATCCAGCCGCCGCTTCAGAACAGCAAATTGCCCATCCAGCCACGCAAGCGCATATTTTATTAGGCTATCCAGGCATGAAACGGGGGGATGCGGATTACTTTCCCCTTTATGTGGGCAACTATATTTTAGGCGGCGGTGGTTTTGTCTCTCGTCTCACAGAAGAGGTTCGCGAAAAGCGTGGTTTGGTTTACAGCGTTTATAGTTACTTTATGCCGATGGCTGAATTAGGCCAGTTCCAAATTGGGTTGCAAACCAAGCGCGATCAATCGGAAGCGGCTTTGGCTTTAGTGCGAGAGACCCTAGCCAAGTTCATCAAGGACGGCGTCACTGATCCTGAACTCAAAGCAGCGAAACAAAACATTGTGGGCGGTTTCCCGATGCGCATCGACAGTAACGGTAAGATTTTAGATTACCTCAGCCTCATTGGTTTCTATCATCTACCACTCACGTATTTGGATGACTTTAATCAAAATGTCAGCAAGGTCACCACGGCGCAAATTAAAGATGCGTTTAGTCGCCGTGTAAACCCAGAAAAAATGGTCACGGTGGTAGTGGGTGGGACTGAGTAAAGCCAATAATACGGTTCGCATCAGTGCGGGCGAATGGCGTAGTCGATTAATGAAGTTCCCCGATGTTGATGGACTTCGTCCAACGCCGGACCGTGTGCGTCAAACAGTTTTTAACTGGCTTGG
>CAJBIA010000136.1 GCA_903953055.1 uncultured Methylophilaceae bacterium | reverse complement strand
TTATCTACGACCTCAACCATCGTGCTCTTGGGCAGGCTCGCATCAATTCCCTCGGATGCGATCTTCGTGCCGACTATCTGGCGGAAGCGCTGCAGCTCCTCCAGGTTACGAGTGGCTTCACGCAATTGCTCCCTCTTCTGGCCTGAGCCGCTACCAGCATCGGCGGCTGAATGAGAAACTTCATCGGCGAGTTTGGTTGCGTAAGCATTCCAGCTTTTAACTTGCGCACGCACTTCACTCTTTGCAGACTCTTTACTTATTTCCTGGAATTTCTCTTCATTTGGAATATCAATTACTTTTCCTACAATCAGACGATTTATATTTTCATTTTTAAATGCTGCGGGGTTCGCCTTATATAGACCGATTAATAATTGATCTAGATTGACATCTTGCACTTGAAGGCGCTGAGCAATAGAAACTAAGGTGTCACCTTTTGAAATCGTAATTTTCTTTTCATCAATCGTGGCTACGATAGTTTTGGACAATTTTGTCCTCTGGATAGATTTAACTAATTTATTAGTAGGATTTGATTTTTCAGATTTAGCTGTAGGCGCCGTTCCTTCAAGTGGAATTGGCGCTTCAAGAGCATCAATCACTGGGCTTTCAACATAAGAGTCGCTTTGCTCCGGCGGATCAAGCAGCAATGTATATTCGCGCGTTAACTTACCCTCATTCCAGGAGACTTGAATCAACATGTCTAAAAATGGATCCGTGACGGCCTGAGAAGAACTTAACCAAAGGACCGGAATACCATCAGGTCTTTTGACGACACTGACTCGAATATTCCGTTGTATTGCGGTTTTATCAATGCCTTGCGCAATATAAAGATTATCTGATGCAAGAATAGCATTTAAACTCAATAGTTCTTGTGGGGTTGATAACAACTCAATTTCTGCATTTAATGGCTCGCCTAATGCAGAAAATACATTTAGCTTGCCCAGCCCTGCTGCCGATACTGACAACGGAAGTAGTGCAAAACAAAAAGCTAATAAAATTGGTTTAATTGTTATTTTCACTTTTTTATCCATATCATTTTATTTGGTTGATATCACTTAAACACAAAAACTGAAATTCAAAAATAACACTGAAGATCATGCCTTGCAAGCTATGCCTGATCGCACTTAAGCTTTTACTATAATATCTAACATCCGACGAAGTGGCTCAGCAGCGCCCCACAGCAATTGGTCCCCAACAGTAAACGCTGACAGGTACTGTTTTCCCATCCCCATTTTACGTAAACGACCCACGGGGGTTTTAAGTGTGCCAGTAACTGCAGCAGGGGTTAATTGCTGAATGCTCGCTTCGCGCTCATTCGGAATCACTTCGGCCCATTGATTAGCTTTAGCGAGCATTTCGTTAATTTCATCAAGTGGGACATCTTGTTTAAGTTTGATCGTTAAGGCTTGTGAGTGGCAACGCATTGCCCCGATACGAACACATAGGCCGTCTATCACAATTGGATTTGCTTCTGTGCCTAAGATTTTATTGGTCTCAGCGCCGCCTTTCCACTCTTCTTTACTTTGACCATTTCCTAAATCCTTATCAATCCAAGGGATTAGGCTTCCTGCAAGCGGCACCCCAAAGTGGGCAGTTGGAAATGCGTCATCACGCAAGGTTGCAGCCACGGTACGATCAATATCCAAAATCGCTGAAGCAGGATCTGCAAGCAATCCTGCAACAGATTGGTTCGCTTGGCCCATTTGCTTCAATAATTCGCGCATATTTTGCGCGCCAGCGCCTGACGCTGCCTGATAGGTCATTGATGTCGCCCATTCCACCAAATTTTCTTTAAACAGCCCATTCAATGCCATCAACATTAAGGAAACTGTGCAATTACCGCCAACCCAGTTTTTTCCACCCTTGTTCATGGCATCTTGAATGACGTGACTATTCACTGGATCAAGGATAATAACCGCATCATTTTCCATGCGTAAAGTTGAAGCCGCATCTATCCAATGACCATTCCAGCCATCACCACGTAATTTCGGAAATACTTCACTGGTGTAATCGCCACCCTGGCATGAAACAATCACATCCATTAACCTTAATTCAGCAATATTTTTAGCATCTTTTAATGCTGGAGTATCTTTACCAACCTTTGGACCAGCCCCGCCCACTTGCGATGTGGTGAAAAATTGTGGCTCAATATTTGCAAAGTCATTTTCTTCCAACATACGTTGCATGAGCACAGAACCTACCATTCCACGCCAACCAATAAAGCCTACTTTTAACATGTTCATATCCTAAAACTTTTATAACGCAGCCACGACGGCATCGCCCATGTAGCTACATCTCACTTTTCTAGTCCCATCAGTGTAAATGTCTGCCGTGCGATAACCTTGTGCTAAGGCTTTTTTTACGGCACTTTCAATGCGGGTTGCATTCTCTTCATCATTAAAGCTGTAGCGAAGCATCATTGCGGCAGAAAGAATTGTGGCTAATGGATTGGCGATATCTTGATTCGCAATATCAGGTGCAGAGCCGTGACTTGGCTCGTACATCCCTTTGTTGTTGGCGTCCAAAGAAGCTGAAGGCAGCATGCCGATAGAACCCGTTAACATCGAGGCTTCGTCAGACAAAATGTCCCCAAAAATATTACCGGTCACCATCACGTCAAATTGCTTTGGCGCCCGAATCAATTGCATGGCAGCGTTATCCACGTACATATGACTTAACTCAACCTCTGGATACTCTTTTGAAATTTCAATCATGACTTGACGCCACAATTCTGTGGTCTCAAGCACATTAGCTTTATCCACTGAACATACTTTTTTATTTCGCTTCATTGCAATATTAAATGCCACATGGCCGATGCGTCGTATTTCAGACTCTGAATAGCGCATCGTATTAACCCCCTCACGCTCACCATTGGGTAAAGTAGAAATGCCACGTGGTTGACCAAAGTAAATGTCGCCGGTTAATTCACGCACGATCATGATATCTAAGCCAGCGACCACTTCGGGCTTCAAGGTAGAAGCGGATGCTAATTCTGGATATAGTAAAGCTGGACGTAAATTTGCAAACAAATTGAGCTCTTTACGTATGCGGAGCAATCCGCGCTCAGGACGCATCTCACGTGGCAAGGTATCATATTTCCAATCACCAACTGCCCCTAGCAATACCGCATCAGATTCTTTCGCAAGTTTTAAGGTTTCTGCTGGGAGTGGATCCCCAGCACTTTCATATCCCGCACCGCCAATGGCTGCTTCCTTCATCTCAATACCAATGTTTAAAGCATTTAACACCTTCACCGCTTGAGCGACGATTTCTGGGCCTATGCCATCCCCTGGCAGAACTGCAATCTTCATCTAATTTCCTAAAAATAACATTTATGTAATTGAAAAATAAATTTAATTAAACAACCAGGGTTGCAAAGCTTTGTGTTTTACCTCAAAGGCTTCAATCGCAACCTGGTGCTGCATTGTCAAACCAATGTCATCCAACCCATTTAACAAACAGTGTTTACGAAAAGCATCTACATCAAACTGATAGGTTTTGCCGCTTGGTGTATTAATACTTTGCGCGCTTAAATCAATATCAAGTTTATAGCCCTCTGTGGCTTCTGTTTCTTTAAATAATCTATCCACATCATCAGCAGACAAGGTGATAGGCAACAAGCCGTTTTTAAAACAGTTGTTAAAGAAAATATCCGCAAAGCTAGGCGCAATAATGACGCGAAAACCAAAATCTTCAAG
>CAJBIA010000135.1 GCA_903953055.1 uncultured Methylophilaceae bacterium | reverse complement strand
CAGGCACCCCTTCTGCAACTAAAGTGTCGGCATAAAACTTAATCAGCGGGGTCGCATTTGCAATGCGATTTTGATTGATATAGTTGCTGTTAATAGGTGGCTGAGGTTTTAATAGAGATTCACTGGACATGACCTGAGAATTTGCAAGCCATTGATAGAAGGACTCATCTTGTAATTGAGTTGTTGCCCAAGATGGGATTGTGAAAAGCATTAAACAGAAGCCGAGTCTTAACATAAGACGTTATCAACTTGTGACAGCAGCACCCATATTAAATATCGGCATGTACATCGCTAAAAGAATAAACCCAATCACCACGCCCAAAAATACGATCATGATCGGCTCTAATAATTGAGAAAAATTTGCCACAGCGCTATCAAATTCTTCTTCATAAAATGTGGCAATCGTTGTAAGCATGTCGTTAAGTTTACCTGTCTCTTCCCCAACCTCCACGAATCCGCAAAGTGCTGGGGGAAAGCATTTGGCTTCCCGTAATGCCCCTGCAAAAGGTTTACCTGAATAAATGTCACGCTTCACTTGATCCAAGGCCTGCCGGACGTACTCATTGCTAATTGAGTTTTTAGCGATCTCCATGGCCTCAATTAAACCAACTCCCCCTGCGATTAAATTAGAAAGCACGGTAGAAAACCTTGCCATGATCGACCCTTCAAGCAATTTTCCGAATAAAGGCATCGATAATTTTTTTTCATCCAGTTTGATTCTTAACTTAAGATTCTTTTTAAACGCACTTTTAATGACTTGATATGCCACAACCGCAGCAGCAACCAGCGCGATCATATAATAACTTCTAAAAAAATCACTAATCCCCATGATGATTCTTGTAGGCAATGGTAACTTAACACCACCCGCTCCGAAAATACCAACAAATATAGGCACCACGTAAACCATCATAATCGCTACAACAACGATGGCGACTGTTAATAGTGCAATGGGATACATCAAAGCACCCTTGAGCGATCTTAAGATCTTTAATTTCTTTTCCAGGTTAATGGATATTTTTCTCATGAAAGTATCTAAACTACCGCCTGCCTCGCCGGCTTTAACAAGGCTAATATAAACATTATCAAATAGCTCAGGGTAATCCTCTAAAGACTTAGACAAAGGAATCCCTGCGTTGACTTTGTTGATCACGCTTTCGAGTATTTCTACTAATACTGGATTTTCAGACTGAGATTGGAGCATTCTTAATGCCGGAACAATTGCAAGACCCGCTTCAATCATTGCAGAGAACTTTTTTGTAAATAACAATAGTTCCGACTCTGTAATGCGCTTTTTTAGAAAAGAATCAATGCTGCCTTTTTTTTGTGAAGCAGTTAAGTCTGGCTGACCACTGTGAATTTCAGTGATGATGATGCCATCACTTTTTAGTTTAAAAACAGCCTCGTCCTGAGATAAAGCTTCTATCTCACCAGATTTGAAGTCATTTCTCTGAAGGCCCTTCCAATAAAAAATCATGATCTTCCAACAGCGCCAGTAATCTGTGGAATAGCACGATGATATTCTTCTAGTGATATTTCACCGGATCGCACATGATTTAAAGCCACTTCAGAGATCAGTTCAAAACCTTGTTTTTTAGCAATTTCATAAAGCTCACTTTCACTATTGTTATCTATGATTGCTTTTTGAATTTCTGGCGTAATCTTAAGAACCTCATGCACCGCTCTTCTGCCAGAGTATCCAGTTTGAGAGCAATGTTCACATCCCGTTCCTTGCATGAAGCTTACGCCTTTTAACGAAGGGATTGATTCGATTACTTTTTCACTTACCCCATCATCAACGTGAGCTTCCGAACTGCAATGCGTGCAATTTTTTCTGACTAACCTTTGTGCAACCACTAAAGATATCGCACTCGAAACCAAATAGGCTGGCAGACCCATATTAATAAGACGATATATTGCCCCTATTGCACTATTAGTATGTAAAGTGCTTAAGACCAAATGACCGGTCAGTGCTGCTTTTGTAGCGATATCTGCTGTTTCGGTATCTCGAATTTCCCCCACCAAAATAATTTCAGGGTCTTGTCTTAAAAACGATCTGAGCGCTGTTGCAAATGTCAGTCCAATATCTTCCCTGATCTGTAACTGGGAAATACCACTAACAGTATATTCAATCGGATCTTCTGCTGTGAGAATATTGACATCGGGATGATTCAAATAATTAATTGCACCATATAGCGTAGTCGTTTTACCACTCCCCGTGGGTCCAGTTACCAAGACCATTCCTTGCGGGGCAGAAATTGCTTCAGTAAAAATTATTTTTTGGGCTTCACTAAGCCCTAATGAATCAATAGAAATTGCAACTGCGCTGCTATTTAAAACCCGAATGACTATACGCTCACCCATCGTGGTGGGTAAAACAGAAACACGGAAATCAACTTCTGCCCCAGCCTTAGTCTTAAATGAAATTTTTCCGTCTTGCGGTAATCGGCGTTCAGCGATATCTAGATTTGCTAATATTTTGATGCGTGCAAT
>CAJBIA010000134.1 GCA_903953055.1 uncultured Methylophilaceae bacterium | reverse complement strand
CGCGACTAAGTCTTCTGGGGTAAAAGCACGCTTATATGAAAAATCATAGTAAAAACCATTCTCAATGACTGGGCCAATTGTGACCTGCGCATCAGGAAATAGCGTCTTAACAGCGTATGCAAGTAAATGTGCAGTGGAATGACGAATAACCTCTACACCTTCGACATCGCGCTCGGTAATGATGGCCAAGTCTGCATCCTGTTCAATTAAGAATGACGTATCGACGAGGCTTCCATTAACCTTCCCTGCCAGTGCTGCACGCGCCAAGCCGGCGCCAATACTGGCAGCCACCTCAGCAACAGTAACTGGGCGTTCAAAGGGACGTTCTGAGCCGTCAGGCAATCGAATTATTGGCATACTTATGACCACTTAAAAAATAAAAAAGCCGCATAACGGCTGAATGGATTAATGACAGGCATTGTGTCATAAGTGCCTAATATCAACAAGGTATTAGGCACTTATACGTGGGTAGAATGGCTTACTTTTTAGATTTTGAGGGATGATTGGAGCCTGTATTGACTTGATTTCCGATAAAGCCGCCAAGGGCTGCCCCGCCTACTGTGCCAAATCCGCTACCTCCAGTCAAAATTGCACCACCTAGCGCACCTACACCAGCTCCAGTGATCGTATTTTTATCGTGGGCTGATAAATTAGCACAACCAACCAACACTAAAGTTCCCATGCCCATGACTGCAGTCATAGCTAAATTTTTTATCAATGCAATCTCGCTTTATGTAAAGATTTTAAGTTTACTGAAGTACAAAAAACCTCTAAAAATCAACTCAGTCTTTATACACTCTTAGTGAGTCTCAGTTTATGGAACAAAATTTCCATTAGGAAGCCCGACGCCTGTGCAATTATCCCAACCTGTACTGGCGGTTAGGGAGTATAGCGATCCGCACCAGCCACTTTGGACGTCAGTAAAAGTGGCTTTGTTGTTATACAACTTGGTTAATGCTGCCGCTGAACTTAATGGGAAAGATGCAGACTTGTTATTCACAATCCCTGCAAAGGCTGGGGAAGACCAGCTTGTACCGCCAACCACGTACCAGCCAGAGGCCTTTGTGCTCGAATTAGTATAGTAGACCCATGCCCCCGTCAGCGGGTCAGCCGCCAATGAGACATCGGGGACTTCTCGGTTGGTGGTCGAGGGGTTAATTGTTTGATAAGCAGGCTTTGCAAAATAGGCACTCACCCCACCGCCGCCTAAATTCCATGCCACTTCAGCAGCCTGAGACCCTACAGGAATAATTAATTGACCCGTCGCCGGATCCTTTCTGACTGTCGTGCCCCCTAAGCATACGACATTAGGAGAAACACATGGCCAGCTTGTACCAGCCCCGTCGCCGCTGGAAGCAAAATAAACGATGGGTTTTGCATTGCCTGGATTAAATGGGTTTGCAGCAAAATGGTTTTCATAAGTCGCCGTCGTTTCAGCAGAAAACTCTGCCCCACCCCAACTCATATTGACTTGTCCGCCCACCCCAGCTGCAAGCTGCTGCGTTGCTACATCAATTGCCTGCAACAAGTCGACATTTGAGTTCGTTTTGGCCTCGACTAAAATAAGCTGCGCCCCTGGCGACATCGCATGCGCCCATTGTAAATCAAGCGCGCCTTCAATTTCCCAATTGGCAGGGCTATTAGCTGGCGCTGTTTTTGAACCATTCGCATAGACCACTTTTAGATTTGGGGTGGGTAAGCCAAACTGCGTAGAAAAAGCCGTTAAATCCTTTAATGCGTTTGGATAGTGATAGGCCAACACCACAGCAATGGCACCTGAACCGCCTGAAGGGACATTCACGGCATCTTTCGCTGCGCAGCCAGGCACTGCCGTCGTTAAACCATAACGACACGCCAACGAACCCGGTGTGTCATAACCAATGCTAGCGCCCGCTGTAGAAGGAGGCCCAATCATTGGGCTAGTCGCGATTTCATCATTCAAGCGTGCATATCCACCTGGCGGGATGAGCACTTTAAAATGCGTACGCGCAAAAAAGCCGGCGTCTCCTCGATTAGCAATACTGGACTTTGGATTGAAGACCTCAGCCTCTTCATTAGCTGCCGCCTGCTGAATCAAGCATGCATTGACCATCAAAAAAATTCCAACCCAGCTAATTTTACGCTTCAACCTCATGGCAAAAATCCTCTCAATTAAATTGATACGACTCAACATAACAAAAAATAATGACAAAAAAATGATACAAATTTAAAAAAATAATCCATACCTTAGGTCCTAAGAAAGCACCTACCTAAGCTCCAAGACCGAGGGTATTCTCGCCAAAAAATCTTTAGTTTCAAGTAGCTGAATAAAATTTTCCAATGGCACAGCCTTGCTAAACAGGTAACCCTGATAAGCATGACAATTATTATTTCTTAAAAACTCCAGCTGCCCAAGGGTTTCAACCCCCTCCGCAATCACGCTAAACCCAAAATTAGATGCCATGTCGGTGATGGTTTTCACCATCAGCGAACTATTTCTATCTTCAGGAATTTCATGCATAAAGCTTTGATCAATTTTAATCTCATCAATCGGTAAAATTCTCAAGAAAGAAAGGGAAGAATACGCCGTACCAAAGTCATCCAGCGCCAAGGTGAGGCCTCTGATTTGCTTAAGCGCGTGCATGCTCTTCACAATGAGCTCTAGGTTGTCTGTGTCGATATTCTCTGTCAATTCTAACTTTAATTTTGACCCATCGATCTGGTACTTGTTCACCATCGACGCCACATGTTCAACAAAATCCGGCTGCTTAAATTGATGATGACTAACATTGACCGACAATACTAGGTGGCTGGTTAATGGATTCTCAGCCCACTCCATAATCTGCTTACAGGCCTGATCTAGCACCCAATGCCCTAATTCATAGATCGAAGAACTTTCTTCAGCGATTGGAATAAATTGGTTGGGGGGAAGCAATCCAAACGTTGGATGCTCCCAACGAACAAGTATCTCAGCGCCAATCGCTTCGAGTTGATCATTCACTTGCACCTGATAGTACAAGCGGATTTGATTATCAATGATGGCCGAATGCAGATCAGACTTTAATAAGGTATGTTTCTCAAGCTGCTCTTTCATTTCCTGGTCATAGAATGAAACCCGATCACGCCCAGTGTTCTTTGACTGATACATCGAGATATCGGCACGCCTAATGAC
This sequence comes from uncultured Methylophilaceae bacterium, assembly GCA_903953055.1. Lineage (GTDB taxonomy): Bacteria > Pseudomonadota > Gammaproteobacteria > Burkholderiales > Methylophilaceae > Methylopumilus_A. The sequence goes on along the minus strand of CAJBIA010000134.1, from coordinate 1,772 downwards.
CTCATCTGCGGAGACTTCTGACCCTTGAAATAAGCAAACACCCATACTGGCAGAAAGATAATAGTCTAGGTAATTAAGCAAGAACGGCTGCGAGATGGCTGTTTTAACTTTATGTGCTACCTGTGAAGCCTTCTGCAAGGATATCGTTGAGTCTGGGTCCAAATGCTCCAGCAAGATTACAAACTCGTCCCCGCCAAACCGCGACACCATATCCACTTCACGGACGTTATCGCTCATGCGTCTAGCCACCTCGACCAGTAAACTGTCGCCAGAGTCATGACCTAAACTATCGTTCAACTCCTTAAAGTGGTCCAAATCTAGAAAGATGACCGCCCCATAAAATTTATTACGTCCACTGGTGAGCATGGCGAACCGAAGTCGATCGAGTAACATTTGTCGGTTTGGAAGGTTGGTCAGTGAGTCATAAAAAGCCAGACTTTGGATTTTCTGCTCCGCTTCTTTACGGCTAGTAATGTCAGAGAAAATAGCCACATGCTTGGCAATGCGCTTATGCACCCCACCCACCCGAGTGATGGCCATCTCAATAGGATAGCGCTCACCGGTCTTACGGATATTCACTAGCTCCCCATACCAGCGACCGACATTAAATAGCTCATCCTCAACGTTATGCAAGGTCGGCCGATCTTCGATTAATGAGAAAATAGAGCGCCCAATGACCTCTCGCTCCAAAAAGCCTGTAATCTCCACAAAGGCATGATTGGCGCGAATGATGATGTAATCATTATCTAAAATAGCGATCGCATCATGCGACTGAAAGGCAATCGATGTGACCTTTAAGGTCTCATGAATCTTTTCCAGTTCTGATTGGTAAAGTCCCACAGGGTAAACCACAAAGAAATAAAGCACCGGCATGCTGATAAAAATAGAGATCATCAGGGCCGCAACGCCAAAGTATGGGAGTGCATGAAAGTACGAGGTGTAGTGCAAGCCAAAAATTAAGGCCTCGGTGAGAACAAATGTGGTCAAGAGGCCAAACAGAAAATGCCGAAGTAGTTTCTTGACCTTAAATTGCTCCGCACGATCGAACTCATCATCATCAAACATGAGGGGGGCCAACATGTCGACGGCTTCGGTATATTTTAGGTTTTTAGATTGTTGTTTTATCGCCATCTGAAGCCATCAAACTCGTTTAATTAGGTCTCACCAAGATTGGCAAAATGTATATTTGTAAACTGACGTTCACAATTCGTATTTTAACAAACATCAAGTCATTAAAAAAACAAATCCCGTATCAAGCCATAAAAAAACACCATGGGCCGTTGATGGGCCATGGTGTTTTTTAATAGAAACTGCCCTGAATCAATACTTATTGCGCAGGTTTTGCTTTTGTAATGCCGAAGAGCTCCACCTCAAAGACCAGCGTCTCGTTAGGCCCAATATCTGAACCAACAGAGCGGGGACCGTAGGCTAAGCTACTTGGGATAAAAAACTTATATTGCGACCCAACCGTCATTAACTTCAAGCCTTCCTTGAATCCAGGAATCACTTGATCAACATTCATCGAAATCGGCTCACCTTCCTTGGTGGCATCAAACACCTTGCCATCAATCAGCGTCCCCTTGTAAATCACTGAAACGGTATCCCCGTCGGTCGGTCGGTCCCCATTAGTGGATTTAACGACACTGTATTGCAATCCACTAGGCAGCGTCACAACCCCAGACTTGGCTTTGTTTTCTTTTAAGAAAACTTCGCCTTTCTTGCCGTTCTCTACAGACATGAGGGCGTGCTTGTTCTTCATTTCCCGCCTTAAT
>CAJBIA010000133.1 GCA_903953055.1 uncultured Methylophilaceae bacterium | reverse complement strand
GCACGATCTAAAGATAGCTCCTCTGCAATTTTGACTGAGATATATGTGACCCGAAAGTTATGCGTACCAGTGTCAGAGTCACGCATTGCGATCGCCCGACCTAATGCTTCTAGTAACAAAACATGTGATGTATGCACCTCAGAGACTTTTGTCTTAAATTCATTAAAAAGACTAGTCACCACTGGATACAAAAGAACAGCAAACAACAAAGCCAATCCAAAAGTCATCAATGCCAACCTAAGGGCTAATTTGCGCAACATGGTGACTCGCCACTGAGGTACCTGCCTCACCAACTCTAAATAGCCAATTAAGACTAATTGCCTATTAACTTGCGCTCTGATCGGCAAAAATACGGTCAAAACCCATGTGCCATTTTTAAGCACCTGAAGGTTAGCTAAAGGATCTTTTGTATTAGGAAGTTGATGGCTTTTTGTTAAATTTTCTTGAAGCCTTGGGTCAATGATCCCTGATTCGGCAATTAGCACTTCATGGGCATTGTAAACATCCGCATGTTCAAACAGTCCCCCAACTAAAATCCCTGCAATTTCATTTGCATGATCTTTTAGGTTCTCAGGAGTTAATTCATATAGCTTCCTAGGTCCGTCTAACGCTCTTTTGGAGTCTTCAATCGCAAAACTCTTTGTTGTCTCAATCATGTTATTTGTTACAACATAATAGGAAATAAAGCCTGCAATGATTGAAACCACTAGGCTTATTAAACCGATACGAATTACAAAAAATCTGTGAAAGCTAGATAAAATAATGATTGCCCTTATTGTTTAAGCACATGCATTTTTATACTTTAATACAATCCGTACAAACTTTATATATAAATCAACCCAATAAACTGACATTAATTTGTTCTAAATCAATTGCTTCATGAAAAAACCATCCCCCCTCTAACAAAAAAGAGAAAACTGTTTAGGTAGTGCTAAACCCTATGACTTAAATAAAAAAGAAGCCGAAGCTCCCTTTACGTTCAAACTAATCTAAATTTAATTAAGCTTGAGTGTTTTACGACGACGAGCAATCAAGCCCATAAATGACACACCCATCAACAACATCGCTGATGTGTCAGCTTCCGGTACTGCACTAAAGATACTGCTGAAGGCAACGCCATTAATTATGTCTAAGCTACCACTCAAGGAGGTTATTGAGCCTGCCCATGACCCAATGCTTTCGCATATCCCTGAGCCAACTGTGGCTCCAGCACCTACTGAAACATAAGATAAAGAATATGCACTTCCGCAAGGAATGCTTGCGCCAGCACCCTCACTTATATAACCGCTAGAAAGCAAAGTGCCGAGAAACGAACTGTTTGCGCCGAGGGATGCATATCCACCTGTATTCCAAAAAACGCCACTGTTTGAACCGGCATTGATAATATGAATCTGTGTGGCTTCTCCAAGAGATAGGTAAGTCACTATATTAAAAACCCAATAAGGATTTACTTCACCATTCCCATCCAGCGTTAAAAGTGAGCCCGCCGCCGTAGTTAAATCTGAAGCACTATAGACGCCTGGAGTAAATGTGTTGTTTCCACTCAATGTGGTACTTAGAAGTGCCCCTGCAACCATATTGTTTAACGCTGACTTAGCATCTAAAAGCTCAGCAAGGCCCGAAGTTACACTAGGCGTGTTTAAATAGAGTGAGCTGCTAGGACCAAGATTGCCCGGTGTTATGTAACTGATCGCACCTATGCTTCCATTCACCGAAGTTTCAGCACCATAGCTAATATAACCTCCTGAGAGAATAGAGAAGCTCGCTAAGTCATCTCCAATTAAGGGTATGGCAAAAGCATGGATTGAAAATAGGGATAAAGAAAACGCTAAGGCTAGAAGAGTTCGGTAAAACGATTTTGATACCAAAATGATTTACTTTTTAAATTGAAGACAATTTAACT
>CAJBIA010000132.1 GCA_903953055.1 uncultured Methylophilaceae bacterium | reverse complement strand
CCAGCGCATTGCGATTGCCCGCGTCATGTTAAAGGATGCGCCAATACTGTTGCTAGATGAGGCGACAAGTGCGCTCGATTCTGAAGTGGAGAGCGTTATTCAAGCTAGCTTGTATCAGTTAATGGAAGGTAAAACAGTGATTGCAATCGCACATCGCTTATCCACCATTGCCGCCATGGACAGATTAGTTGTTTTGGATAACGGTGAAATCATCCAAGAAGGCTCCCATATTGAGTTGCTTAATGCAGGCGGCTTATATGCAAATCTTTGGAGCCATCAAGACTCTGATTTTATTGGGAACTATTAAGTCAGCTTTAACTATTCCTAAGATATTCATTTGCTATGCTTTAAAATGAATGGCTTTAGCGCTTGTATTAATTGGAGTGATTTTGATGTTTCCGAAGTTTAAATTGATGCATTCATGTTTTTTGTTATGGATGGTCTTTGGCTTGCTCTTCAATGCGGCAGCCCTGGCTGAGCAAGGTGAACACGAGCACGATTTGCAAGTCAGCGCTCAACTCAGCCTGCACGACTTGGTAGAAAAAACCATTGCCCGTTATCCAGATAGCACATTATTAGCCGCTAAACAGATCGAAATTGACGCAAAAAATAAACGCGCCAATGGCGTTTTGCCCGCGGCACCAGCGATTGGCTTACTCAACCGTAACGATGTGATTACCAGTAATCGTGGTGAGCGCGAATGGGAAGCGGAGCTTGAATTACCCGTTTGGCTGCCTGGCCAAAGAGCGGCACGTGCAGCGATTGCCCGTGATGCAGCCTTGGGCTTAGTGGATGCGCACGCGGCACTTAATCTACAAGTGGCGGGGATGGTGCGTGATGCGGTGTGGGATATTGCCATGATGACGCACCAAGCGACACTCGCTAAAAGCCGCCATCAAACCTCATTGGCCTTGCTTAACGACGTTGAAAAGCGCGTTAAAGCGGGAGACCTACCAAAAACAGACATCATGCTTGCACAAAATGAGGCCTATCAAGCAGAGACATTTTTGCTTCGCGCGGAAGCGGAAGTAAAGCATGCCCAATTTAGATATATATTGTTGACAGGGCTACACAGCATCCCCGAAGCATATTCAGAGCAACAGGTCAAAACTACGCTAGACGATAATCACCCCGCGCTACGTGATGCCTCTAAAAAACTATTGGTGGCAGATGACGAACGAAATTTAGTCAAAGTCGAGCGTCGTGAAAATCCAACGGTTTCGCTGAACGCGCGAAGCCAACGTGGGCCGTTTGATAACCAGGCCAATGAGACTTTGGGGTTGAAAGTGCGCATTCCATTTGATACCGAAACGCACAGCGCGCCCTTGCTTGCCAACGCAGAAATGAATTATGCCAAAAACCAAGTGGAGGCGCAGCACTTACGCTATGCCTTGGAGGCCGCTTTTCATGAGGCAGAGCACAATTTAGAAGTGACCACGGCAGAACTTGCCATAACCACCAAACAGCATGCTAACGCGCAAGAAAGTTTACGCCTGGCCAAAAAGGCTTTTGCCTTAGGCGAGACAGACTTGGTGAATCTTCTTCGGGTTCAGGCATCAGCCTATGAGGCAGAGCGCGCGATGACACAACGTCAAATTCAATTGCAATGGGATACCGCTCATTACAACCAAGCGGCGGGAGAAATGCCATGAGCCAATCTCAACATTCAGGAATGCATATGCTAAACCCATCAAACTATTTTTACTTTTTACTCAGCTTTGTGTGTGCAAGTTTCAGTATTGTTCACGCCGCTGAACTGGTTCGCATCACTCCTGCGCAAATCAAAACATTAGGCATTGAAACCGCACCGATTCAAGCCAGCGCCAATGCCAACAGTCAACACTTGCCAGGCGAAATTGTCGTCCCTCTCGACCAAGCGCGCATTATCAGCGCGCCACAATCTGGCTTGATTGACCAAATGCTTGTCGCCACAGGTCAACGCGTTAAACAAGGCCAAGCACTTGCCCACTTAAGCAGTCCTGATCTGGTTGCACTGCAACGTGATCATCTACAAGCCTTGTCCCAACAGCGCCTTTCTCAAAACTCGCTTAACCGCGATGCTGAGCTTTATAAAGATGGCATCATCGCCGAGCGCAGATACCTCACATCACAGAGCAATCATGCGGAAGTGAATGCTTTGCTTGCAGAACGTCGTCAGGCACTCAAACTTTCAGGCATGAGTCCGCAAGCGATTAAAAATTTAGAAACGAGCGGAAGCTATACGAATGGCATCACGCTAAGTGCGCCGATTGATGGCATGGTGCTGGAACAACTCGTCACCGCAGGTCAGCGTGTGGATAGTGCGATGCCCATTTATCGCATTGCAAAACTTTCACCGCTTTGGCTAGAGATTCATGCGCCAACCCAAGCGCTCAGCACGATTCAATTGGGCATGAAGGTCAGTATTCTTAATTCGGAAGCCTATGGCAAAGTCATTGCGATTGTACCTAACGTCAATAAATTAGACCAAACCGCGCTGGTACGGGTGGCCATTAATAATGGCACGGCTTCATTAGCGCCAGGGCAATTAGTGGAAGCCCAAATCGCGCAACCGCTCAACAATAAATCTACCAGTTTCAGCGTTGCCAAAAGTGCGATTGTGCAAATCAATGACGGCAAAAATGCCAATCAAACCTTAATTTTTATCCAAACGAAAGACGGTTTCGAACCACGCCCAATCAACGTGCTGAATAACACCGGCCTACAAACATTTATTAGCGGGGATTTTGTAGGGACTGAGCGCGTGGTTACCTCCGGCACGGCAGCGCTCAAAGCTAAAATGCAGGGAATCGGGGCGAACGAATAATGTTAAACGCCATTATTCAGGCCGCCATGCGAGGCCGATTACTCATTCTGCTCGCTGTTGCAGGCTTAATCGGCGGCGGACTGTATGCAGTTCAGAATCTACCCATTGATGCCTTCCCTGACGTGTCTAGCACGCAGGTCAAGATCATCATCAAATCTCCAGGGCTGACCCCAGAGGAAATGGAAGCGCGGATTACTGCGCCCGTGGAAGTTGAAATGCTGGGCTTGCCTAAGCAAACCATGTTACGTGCAGTTGCCAAATACGGGCTCACAGATATCACCATCGACTTTCTTGACGGCACGGATATTTATTGGGCACGTCAGCAAGTCTCGGAACGCCTGAACAATGTGTGGGGCAATCTGCCCAAAGATATTACTGGCGGTATTGCGCCGATGACCACCCCACTTGGCGAGATGTTTATGTTCACCATCGAAGGTGGCAATTTATCGTTAGAAGAACGCCGCAGTTTGCTCGATTGGGTGATTCGTCCGCAACTCAGAAGCGTGCCCGGCGTCGCAGATGTGAACGCACTCGGCGGGTTGGTGCGTAGCTTTGAAATCACTCCAGATCTTGCTCGTATGTCAGCACGTGGCATTACTTTAGATGACTTACAACAAGCCTTAGATCGCAATAATCGTAACGATGGTGCTGGCCGATTGAATGAAGGTGAAGAGTCGCTCATCGTTCGCGCGGAAGGCCGTTTTAATTCGCTTGATGATGTTCGCAATACCGTCATCAAAGCTTTTGCTGGCAACCCTATTCGCATCAGCGATATCGCGAGTGTGAATATCGGCGCGCTCACGCGATACGGCGCGGTGAGCCACAACGGTAAGGGTGAAGCGGTTGAAGGACTCGTTCTTGGGCTGCGGGGCGCGAATGCAAGGCAAGTGGTTGAAGGAGTGCGTGAGCGTTTAGCTGAGATTCAGCCAACGCTGCCTAAGGGGGTCACTACACAAGTGTTTTACGACCGCGGGAGTTTGGTGGATCGAGCCATTCATGGCGTTTCAAAAGCGTTGCTTGAAGCCATTGTGCTTGTGGTGGTGCTCCTCATTCTATTCTTAGGGAATTTGCGTGCTGCATTGACCGTGGCATTAGCCCTTCCGCTCGCCGCTTTGGTGACGTTTATCCTGATGCGTAGCTTCGATTTATCCGCGAATTTAATGAGCTTAGGGGGGCTGTCGATCGCCATTGGTATGTTGGTGGACGCCGCTGTGGTGGTGGTTGAAAACATCGCGGCCCATTTGGCAGAGCACGACCATCAAGCTGAAGAGTCAACCTTAATCCGAGATAAAGAAATTCCGATGGTTGAAAAGCAAACGCGGCTTGAGTTGATTACGTTTGCCGTGCAAGAAGTCGGTGTGCCTGTCACGGCGGGCATCCTCATTATCATCACAGTATTCTTGCCATTGCTGACATTGCAAGGCTTAGAGGGGAAGCTATTTAGCCCGGTGGCGCTGACCATTATATTTGCGCTAGCAGGCTCGCTCGTCTTGTCGCTCACGGCCATTCCGGTATTGGCTTCTTTATTGCTGGGCAAGATGCATCATGAGGAGCCTTGGCTTGTTCGCAAGGCACTTGAAGTTTACGAGCCAGCACTGGCTTGGGCCCTTAAAAACAGTCGCATAGTATTTTTAAGCGCGATGATTGGACTTTTGGCCACGGGTATCGTTTACACCCAAATTGGCAAGATATTTATGCCCACCATGGATGAGGGTGACATCATTATTGGCACCGAAAAGCTGCCTTCGATCAACCTCAATCAAAGTTTGATCATCGATGGCAAACTTCAGCAAGCCATCTTGAGTCGGGTGCCAGAAGTGAAACAGGTGGTTTCCAGAGTGGGTTCAGATGAGCTTGGTTTAGATCCGATGGGCTTAAATCAAACCGACCAATTTTTAATTTTGAATCCTCGGGACACATGGCGTTCGCCAGATAAAAATGTGTTGATCGATCACTTGCGTGAAGTGATGCAAGATCTACCCGGCATGGCTTATAGCTTCACGCAACCGATTGATATGCGCGTCAGTGAGATGATTTTAGGCGTGCGTGGGGATTTGGCGATTAAGATTTTTGGCACGGATTTAAACGTACTGGAACAGCATGCGCAGCACATTAAAAAAATCGTTGAATCTATCCCAGGCAGCCAAGATGCCTACACCCCTCAAAATAGTGGGGTTCAATATCTACGCGTTGAAATAGACCGCATGGCGGCAGGCCGCTTGGGGTTTGACATCACGCAAATCGAAGATATTTTACGTGCGCAGGTTGAAGGCAAAGTATTGGGCATTGTGCAAGAAGGCCAGCGTCGCACCCCCTTGTTATTAAGAGGGGAAGCGTCGATACGTTTCTCACCCAATGAGTTCGCGAATATTCGCCTCACCCTACCATCAGGGGTCAGCGTGCCGCTCTCAACCATTGCGAAACTGGTGCGCACCGATGGCCCAGTCAAAATTGACCACGAAGGGGGTACGCGCATGGTGGTGGTGACGGTCAATGTCCGTAATCGCGACTTGGTCAGCTTTGTAGAGGAAACCAAAAGGCGTGTGAATGCCGAAGTTAAATTAGGCGAAGGCTACCACCTTTTGTGGGGCGGTCAGTTTGAAAATCAACAACGAGCAGCACAGAGATTAGCGATCGTGGTGCCCATTGCCTTAGGCTTAATTTTTTTACTACTGTTCACCACGTTTGACTCTATTCGCCAAGCAGTGCTTATTCTCTCCAACATTCCATTTGCAATGATAGGGGGTGTGTTTGCACTTTGGATTTCTGGGGAGTATTTATCGGTGCCCGCCTCGGTTGGTTTTATTGCATTGCTGGGCATTGCTGTGCTCAACGGTGTGGTGATGGTGAGTTACTTTAATCAACTTGCCAATGAAGGCATGGCCATTGGGCAGGTCGTCATCGAAGGCGCAAAACGTCGTTTGCGCCCTGTGCTGATGACCGCCAGCATCGCGGCATTTGGCTTAGTTCCGCTTTTATTTGCAAGTGGCCCGGGCTCTGAAATTCAACGTCCTTTAGCGATCGTGGTCATTGGAGGATTGGTGAGCTCAACGCTACTCACTTTGATTTTGTTGCCGATGCTCTATTTAAGGTTTGGTCAAAAGCGCATAATTAATGAACAAAAGAAGCCAGCAGCCTTATAAAAGCGTAAAAATTTTTTTGGTGCTCAGTTTCTAGGCTGGTGTATGATAATTCGACTGACTTGTTATTAAATATACACAATAAGTGTTAAAATACAGACTGTTATGAAAAAATCAATCAAAATTAATTCGAAGAAAGTTTTTGCAGGCAATGCAGTTGCCTCAGTGCGAATTGAAGGCATGCGTGTAAGCACTGCGCTTGAAAAAGAGCTTGATGCTTATAGCCAGGGCAAAAAAACCATTTCTGAGATCATTCAGAGTACTAAACAAAGATATGTCTCGGTATAGCGTAGAGGATACCTATTGCTATCCTGGCAGTGCCGTTCTTCGTAATAAGTTAGGTTTAACAGATCAAGATCAACTAGATCAATATGAAGCTGAGATAACAGCGCTTCGTTTAGTTCAGTTACAAGAAAGTCCAATCAAAGGTAACTTCGATCTAGATCACCTTAAGCAATTCCATTTCCATATTTTCCAGGATGTATATGACTGGGCTGGTGAAATTCGTACGGTGGATATTAGCCGAGGTGAGAGTCGATTTGCGCATGCTCAATATATCGAATCTTCAGCTCAGACACTGTTTGTAAGTCTAAAAAATGAAAATAGGCTTAAAGGATTAAGTATTGATGACTTTTCCCTAAGAGCTGCGCACTATCTTTCTGAAATTAATGTGCTTCATCCATTTAGAGAGGGTAATGGTCGTGCTCAGCGAGCTTTTATTACTCAGCTTTGTAGGGAAGCTGGGTATGACTTAGATTACTCTGACCTTGAGCAAGAAGAATTATTTGATGCAATGAAAGAAGCATTTCAAGGCAATGAACATAAAATCGCGCAAATATTGAGAGAAAGACTCACTTAAGCTTATTTTTTTGCAAGAATTCTTGTGGGCTGAACTCTTTTTAATGACACTTGGAAGAGGTCAACGTAGCCCGATTCAAAACATCGTTCGCAAGCTTCAAAGTATTCTTGGTAGTGAGCAAATAATGCTTCGCTATACTTGCTAATGATCTTCTCTTTATTATTTTTAAGTCTTACATTCCATTCATTTAATGTTCTTGCATAATCTAGGCCGATTTTTTTGGCCTGTGCAATTTCATATTGATCGACAATGCTTGCTTGAATATCGTTAATGCAAGGCAGCGCAGAGCCTGGAAATACCTTTGTCAAAATAAAGCGTGAATCTCTCACCTCAGATAAGTTTTTAGGCGCCCGATTAATCACAATGGTTTGCAGGCCAATCGAGGCATCGTTTGTCGAAATAGAACGACACCATTCAAAAAAATGTTGATAAATTTCTCGTTGTTTATTTTTTGATTGATCTTCAAATGAAGCAAAATGTTCAAAGGCTCCGATAGAAACAATCGCATCAAACTTTTGCCCTGGTGCTTTAAAGTCTTGCCAAGACATCAATTGGATAGCGGTTTGGGGTAGATTGAGCGCGTTGACATAGCTAGATTGATTGGTGCTTAAAGTTAAACCATGAAGATGGGTATCTGCATAATGTTGAGAGATATGTTTGAGGAGTCCACCCCAGCCAAAACCCACATCAATCACCCGTTGATGCGGCTTTATTCGTGCATATCGAGATAAGCGATCCAGTTTAGCTTTCTGTGCCGACTCAAGGGTTTGG
>CAJBIA010000131.1 GCA_903953055.1 uncultured Methylophilaceae bacterium | reverse complement strand
TAGAGAAAATCATCCTAAGGCCTTGCCTCGTGACAATATATTAATTCTGCGACCAGAAGAGCCGTTGTTTTTTGCTAGTGTTGAAGGTATTTTGGCAGAAATTGAAATGCGTTTAAAAGCGAGGCCAGAAGTGCAGATTTTAATAATAAGTCTTGAACACAGTGCTGATTTTGATAGCACTTCCGCTGAGTGTTTAATTGAATACGCGGCGCATTTGGATAGACATGATATTGTTTTATTATTGGCCAGAGTTAAAGATCCAATACGTGACTTGTTGTTAAAGCAAGTGTTAGTGAAATTTCAGCATAAATTATTTTGGAGTGTCGCGGATGCTGTTATTTACGCACAAAAAATAAAGTAGAACTAATGTTCTTATTTTAGGTCTTTTGATTCTGTTAAAAAATAGCGAAGAAACTAAAATGTTTAATTAGTACTTATTTGTACTAAGTCTAGTCGGGTAATGTTTTTATAAAAGGAGTGAAAGTAAAATGAGAAAGATGTTGGTTTTGATGTCAATATTTCTGGTTTCTTGTGGTAGTTACCCCAGTCGAGGTAATTATTCTGGCAATAATCGTTATTTAACCACCCCTTATTATGATAGGTATGGTTATGGTGCTGTTTATAAAGGCAGTTATCGAGATAATGACGATTTTCGACGGGAGGGTCATGGGGAAAATCGTGGTCGAGAAAGATATCGTGATGAGGGGAGGTATGGTGGTTATCATCGATAAAATATTAAAGCTAATTTAATCGTTCCTATCTCCATATTTATTTATGACTTCAACTTAGCTGGCAAATTAATATGATTTGTTAGTTTTCTCTCCACGTTGTTTTCTTAGTGGCAAGCAATGCGGTATTTCGTTAGGGGTTTAATATTATTTAGAACGGAAATAATCTATTTTTGAGTCTATTTGTATTGAATAACGCTAAGGTTAACCGCACCTACGAAAATTTGCTGACGCAGACAAGGATTTACTGAGAAACCGGAAAACCTGCTTCAGTAATCAACTCGCTGGACTGCGCCATAGATAAGGATGTCTCCAAATTGACGGTTTGGGATGCCAAATCTGCTTGCACTTGGGCTTGGGGATCTTGAGCCTGAATCGCCCTGGTAATTGCATTAATGCAACCCCCACAGGTCATGCCAGACACTTTTAAACTCAACATATCAGCCCTTTTGTCGTAGATGTAGGTATATGCAGTAGATTATCTTCTATATATGAGCCTACCAATAGAGACCCACTCAGAGCTGTTTACCCTAGATATCGGCGGTATGACCTGCGCCTCTTGTGTTGGACGAGTTGAAAAAGCCCTCAGCAAAATTCCTGGGGTGGAGGCAGCGAGCGTCAATCTGGCAACTGAGCAAGCTCGAGTTCGCCTAAATACCTCTTCCTCAAGCAAAATTGAGGATGCCATCACTGCAGTTAAAAAGACAGGTTATGACGCCCATTTAAGCTCCCCACATTTCAGTGTGCAGGAAAAGCCCTCACAATCTTTTTGGGGCAGCGATGGTTTAGGTCGAGTCTTAATAGGTTTTATCTTATCGGCCCCCTTATTTTTACCTATGCTCCTGATGCCATTTGGCATTCATTGGTCCCTATCGCCTGACTGGCAACTTCTCTTGGCCAGCCCAGTGCAATTTGTTTTGGGTTGGCGCTTTTATAAATCCGGCT
>CAJBIA010000130.1 GCA_903953055.1 uncultured Methylophilaceae bacterium | reverse complement strand
TAAAGAATCTGCTAAGAGTGAAGTGCGTGCGCAAGTTAAAAACTGGAATATTTACGCAACAAAACTCGCCGATGAAGTTTCTCGTTCAGCCGCCGATGCTGGTGGGTCCAATCATCAGAACGGCGGTAAGATTGTCACAAAAGCAGAAGAAAATCTAATGCCTGAAACTGAGGGGCCGCATGATGTAGTTAAGCTTGCAAAAACAGAATCCTCAAGCCTGTCAAAGACTGCTGGGGATCCGCATGCTCAAAAGCAGTCAACTTCTAATTTAGAAGATGATTTAGTGGCTAAAAGAAATGACATTAAGGAAAGTGACGAGAAAGCCACCGTATTAGCCAAGCAAATTGCGGATATGAAAAAGTTATTGGCAGTTAAAAGCAAATCGATGGCAGATGTTCAGCAAGCACCATCGAAGAAGGCGCTATCAGCCCCAACTAAAAAAGCAATGCTTTGGATACTTGCGGCCGGTGTTTTAATATGGCTTGTTTTCTTAGCAAGGGCCAGACGAACACGTCAATTGAGTGAAATGCATTTGGGAAGTATCTCAAATGAGATTGCCGTTAACGCAGAAAATGGCCTGGATGGGGAAAAGCACTCAGATAATGGCAAAGCGGAATTATCTGAGGCCTTAGAAGTCTCTTCAGATTCAGAGATGCCTGAGGTTACAAAAGTTGATTTGTCTGGCATTAGTCTTGATTTTGATGTTGCTGAAAATGCGTCCATTTCTACCATTGCATCACCAGCGCCTATTCCTGAAGCGTTTGAAGGAGATTTGTCTGGCTTATTAAAGGTGGATATCAAATCTCAAGCACCCAAAGCCCCAAGAAAGAAACGGGTAGCGAAAGTGGTGAGTTCAGACATTGATACCAAGCTAGAATTGGCGGTTGCTTATATCGACATGGCAGATAAAAAAGGTGCGCTTAAATTACTTAAAGAAGTCATCAGAGACGGCAGCCCAGATCAGCAGCAACGTGCCCAATCATTGATTGATGGTTTTGCTTAATGCGTGATAGGTTGAAATCGGCCGGGCGAAGTCGTCCGGCTTTTTTATTGAGCCAATGGCATCTGCATCCTGCCATGAGCATCATTACTTTCATCGTAATGACCATATTGATTGCTCATCTTGCGTTAGCGCAGTTATTGATGTTGGGCCTGCTACTGGTTGTGGGCTTGAAATGTTGTGAAGATCACCGTTTTTTGATGATGATGAACCGAATGCGCTGGCTCTTTGTGTCCATCATGCTCATTTATGCTTATACAATCCCCGGTGAGTACTTGCCTCATTGGCCGTTTGAATTTGCACCAACCTATGAAGGCCTTCAGCAAGGCATTAATCAAATCGTCAGAATTAGCTTGGTGCTCGCCGCGATCGCCATATTGATGGCAACATCAACTAGGGAAGTCATGATGGTTGGAATATATTGTTGTCTTAGACCGTTGAGACTTTTAAATCTTTCGCCTGAGCGTTTCACAGCCAGGCTTTATTTGACTTTGCAATATATTGATGAAGCAAAGAGCACCGGCGGAATTAGTGAAGAAAAGTCTAAATGGTATCAATTATTAAATGACAAAATAAATGGTGATCCTGCGTTTCTTCCACATGAATTCATTGTATTTGATATTCCCCGATTAGGCCCTCTTGATTATTGTTGCATGGTATTTTCTTTTATTCTGTTAAGGCTTTATCTATGAGAATTGCCTTAGCTCTGGAATATGATGGGAATCATTTTTGTGGTTGGCAAACGCAGCCTGAGGGATGTGGTGTGCAAAACTGTTTAGAGCTTGCCTTATCCAATATGGCGGGGCATAAAATCGATGTAGTGGCTGCTGGGCGGACGGATACGGGGGTGCATGCACTATCTCAGGTGGTTCACTTTGATACGGATACAGATCGGCCATTAAGTGCGTGGGTCCGCGGCATTAATGCGAATCTACCTATATTTGTCCGAGTTATTTGGGCGCATGCTGTTCCTGATGATTTTCATGCGCGCTTTTCAGCGAGGCGCAGAGATTACCAATTTATTTTGTATAACGCACCTGTTGCGCCAGCGGTCATGGCAAATAAGGCGAGCTGGTTTCATTTGCCGCTGGATGTTGAAAAAATGGCTGAGGCTGCGCAGTTTTTAGTAGGTGAACATGACTTTAGTGCTTTTCGTGCATCTGAATGCCAAGCTAAGTCACCAATAAGAATACTTTATCAAGTGGATGTCAAAAAACATGGGGATTGTGTTGTATTCAGTTTTTCAGGGAATGCTTTTTTGCATCATCAAGTACGGAACATGGTGGGCGCTTTAGTTTACGTAGGTAAGGGGAGTTTTGAGCCTGATTACATGCAATCTTTATTGTTAGCCCGCGATAGGACTAAAGCGCCCCCCACATTTTCGCCTGACGGCTTATATCTCACTGGGGTTGGGTACGAAGATTACTGGGGTTTGCCTGCAACGCGTCGGTATATTCAATTTTTCACATCAAACGATAACTAAGCTGTGACAGTTTTCTGCCTTTCAGTTACGCTATCATCTTTAATCTAATTGAATTAACTTTGTGCGAACTCGAGTAAAAATTTGTGGTATCACCCGTGTTGAAGATGCGCTTGAGGCAGTTAAGCAGGGTGCTGATGCGATCGGTTTTGTTTTCTATCCCAATAGTCCGCGAAACATAAGTCCAGAACGCGCAACTGAAATCATTTCAAAAATTCCAGCATTTGTGAGCGTGGTTGGTCTATTTGTTGATGCTGACCCAGTATTCGTTGAACACGTCCTATCTATTGCCCATCTAGATTTGCTGCAATTTCATGGGGATGAGTCCCCTGCAGGATGTCGCCAATATTCGCGTCCTTATATCAAGGCCATTCGCGTTAAAAGTGATACAAATTTGGTACAATATGCAGTTGATTTTAGCGACGCAAAAGCTTTATTGCTAGATGCTTTTGCTGAAGGGGTTCCTGGGGGAACTGGATTAGTGTTTGATTGGTCACTAATTCCACAAAGCTTGGCTTTACCTATCATTTTGGCTGGCGGTTTAAATGCGGACAATGTTGGATTGGCCATTCAAAAAGTTCATCCCTATGCCGTGGATGTCAGTGGTGGGGTGGAAGCCAGTAAAGGAATTAAGGATGTGGCGAAAATCGCTGCATTCATGCGAGGAGTAAGTAATGCAACTGTATGATTTTCCAGATGAACGTGGTCACTTTGGCCCTTACGGCGGTATTTTTGTCGCTGAAACCTTAGTTGAAGCCCTTGAAGAACTTCGTCTTATGTATGAGAAATATCGCCATGACCCAGAGTTCTTGGCTGAGTTTGCACATGATCTAAAACATTTTGTGGGCCGTCCAAGTCCTATCTATCATGCAAAAAGATGGTCTGACAAAGTGGGTGGCGCTCAAATTTATTTGAAGCGAGAAGACTTAAATCATACTGGCGCCCATAAGGTCAATAACACGGTTGGTCAGGCGTTGCTTGCAAAACGCATGGGTAAGCCTCGCGTGATTGCTGAAACTGGAGCAGGTCAACATGGTGTTGCAACGGCTACCATTGCTGCACGTTTGGGGCTTGAGTGTGTGGTTTATATGGGCTCTGAAGATGTGAAACGTCAAGCGCCCAATGTTTTTCGAATGAAGCTTTTAGGTGCGACAGTGGTCCCTGTCGAGAGCGGATCAAAAACGCTTAAAGACGCACTTAATGAAGCGATGCGTGATTGGGTCACTAATATTGAGAACACTTTTTATATTATTG
>CAJBIA010000129.1 GCA_903953055.1 uncultured Methylophilaceae bacterium | reverse complement strand
TAACGTATCAATCACAGTGACGTTGATTGCACCAATTGCGATGGAAGACGGTTTGCGTTTCGCGATTCGTGAAGGCGGCCGTACTGTTGGTGCGGGTGTTGTTGCTAAGATTATTGAATAATCTAAATATTAATTTGTAGTTAAATCAAATGGCGGGACTTGTCCCGCCGTTTCGCTCTTTAGAAAGGCAGTAAAAATGCAAAGTCAAAAAATCCGTATTCGTTTGAAAGCTTTTGATTATCGTTTGATCGATCAGTCTGCTCAAGAAATTGTAGAAACAGCAAAACGTACTGGCGCCGTTGTAAAAGGCCCAGTTCCATTGCCAACTCGTATTGAGCGTTTTGATATTTTGCGTTCACCACACGTAAATAAAACTTCACGTGATCAGTTTGAAATTCGCACACACCAACGTTTAATGGATATTGTTGATCCGACTGATAAAACAGTTGATGCATTGATGAAATTAGATTTACCAGCGGGTGTTGATGTTGAGATTAAGCTGTAAAAAGCAGGCAGTAGATTTAAAGTTGTAATGTAAACGAGAGTTCGGTATAATCCGCGCTCTTTCAGAGAAGTCGGTCAATTGTAATCGGCTTTTTAACTAAATATAAGGAATCGATCATGAGCTTAGGGCTTATTGGTCGCAAGGTTGGTATGACACGCCTGTTTACAGAGGATGGCGCAAGCGTCCCTGTTACAGTGTTAGAGGTTGTGCCTAACCGTGTGACACAGATTAAGACGATTGCTACTGATGGCTATACAGGCCTTCAAGTTGCTTTCGGCGAACGTCGCGCTAGCCGTATCAACAAAGCTTTGACTGGGCATTATGCTAAGTCAGGCTCTGCTGCAGGTGCTGGTATCCACGAATTCTCAGTGACTGATGATGTTTTAGCTGGCTACACTGCTGGTGCGAATATTACTGTTGATATTTTCCAAGAAGGTCAAATGGTTGATGTGACCGGAACTTCTCTTGGTAAGGGTTTTGCTGGCGCTATTAAACGCCATCACTTCTCATCAAACCGTGCGTCTCACGGTAACTCAAGATCGCACAATGTCCCAGGTTCTATTGGTATGGCGCAAGATCCAGGTCGAGTATTTCCTGGTAAGCGTATGCCTGGGCATTTGGGTGCTGTTCAAGTAACAACACAAAACTTACAAGTGGTACGCGTTGATGTTGAACGCAACCTATTGTTGATTAAAGGTGCTATTCCAGGCTCTAAAGGCGGTGATGTAGTTGTACGTCCAGCTGTTAAAGCCAAGTCTTCTAATAAGGCGGCCAAATAATGGAAATCAAATTAATCGACAAAAGCGGTAAGGTAACAAAGTCAGCCTTAGAGCTTTCAGATGTAACTTTTGCTCGCGAATTTAATGAAGCCTTGGTGCATCAAGTTGTTGTTGCCTACCAAGCAAATGCGCGTACAGCAACTCGTGCTCAATTGGGTCGCGGTAACGTAAGTCACACTACACACAAGCCATGGAACCAAAAAGGTACTGGCCGTGCACGTGCAGGTATGAGCTCAAGCCCTATCTGGCGTGGAGGTGGTCGTGCATTCCCAAATAGTCCTGATGAAAATTTCAGCCACAAAGTAAATCGTAAGGCTTACCGTGCGGGTATGTGTGCAATTCTTTCTGAGCTAGTTCGTCAAACACGTTTGTCAGTGATTGAAGAATTCAGTGTAGACACACCGAAAACTAAAAATCTTGTTGAAAAGATCAAAGGCTTAGGTTTTGCTGATGGCGTTTTATTGTTGGTAGATGGTTTCGATGAAAACTTGTATCTATCAGCACGTAACATTCCTAACGTGTTAGTTGTTGAAGCTCAATACGTTGATCCTGTTAGCTTAGTGCGCTTCCCAAATGTGGTTGCAACTAAAGCTGCAGTGAAGAAGCTTGAGGAGATGCTAGCATGAGCGCGAATCTAAATTTAGTAAAAATCCAAGATCGTTTGCTGCAAGTTATTTTGGCTCCGCAAATTACTGAAAAGGCAACTCGCATTGCTGATCAAAATCAGCAAATTGCATTCAAAGTGCGTACAGATGCTACTAAGCCTGAAATCAAGGCTGCAGTGGAGCTTGTATTTAAAGTTGAAGTGCAATCCGTAACGGTAGCTAACGTTAAGGGTAAAGAGAAACGTGCTGGCCGCATTATGGGTCGCCGTAAAGACTGGAAGAAAGCTTATGTAAGCTTGAAGCCAGGCCAAGAAATTAATTTTGCAGCGGGCGAATAGGAGAAATCATGGCACTGATTAAAGTCAAGCCAACTTCACCAGGTCGGCGCGCCGTAGTAAAGGTGGTAACACCTGATCTATATAAGGGCAAGCCTTATGCGCCGCTGCTGGAGAAGCAAAGCAAAAATGCAGGTCGTAATAACAACGGCCATATTACAATCCGTCACCAAGGTGGTGGCCATAAACAACATTACCGTTTAGTAGATTTCCGTCGCAATAAAGACGGAATTCCAGCTAAGGTTGAGCACATTGAATACGATCCAAATCGTAGCGCTCACATTGCGTTGTTATGTTATGCCGACGGTGAGCGTCGCTATATCATCGCTCCGCGTGGCGTAGCTGCTGGCGCACAATTGATTAGTGGTTCAGATGCTCCTATAAAAGTAGGTAACGCACTGCCATTGCGCAATATCCCAGTCGGTAGCACGATTCATTGCATCGAATTGCAACCTGGTAAAGGCGCTCAGTTGGCTCGTTCAGCTGGTACTTCAGTGCAATTATTAGCACGTGAAGGTAGCTACGCTCAATTGCGTTTACGTTCAGGCGAGGTTCGTCGTGTGCACGTTGATTGCAAGGCAACGCTTGGTGAAGTAGGTAATGAAGAACATTCATTGCGCTCTATCGGTAAAGCTGGTGCGATGCGCTGGCGCGGTGTGCGTCCTACAGTTCGCGGTGTTGTAATGAACCCGGTAGATCACCCACACGGTGGTGGTGAGGGTAAAACAGCTGCTGGTATGAATCCAGTGAGCCCATGGGGTACTCCAACCAAGGGTTATCGCACTCGTAGCAACAAGCGCACTGACAATATGCGTGTTTCACGCCGTCCTGCGAATAAGAGGTAATCAATATGGCACGTTCAATTAAAAAAGGTCCATTTATCGATGGTCATTTGGCTAAAAAAGTAGAGAAAGCGGCTGAGACGCGCGATCGTAAACCAATTAAAACATGGTCACGTAGATCTACAATTTTACCTGACTTCATAGGTTTGACCATTGCGGTTCATAACGGCAAGCAACACGTACCTGTGTTGATTTCAGAAAACATGGTTGGCCACAAGCTCGGAGAATTTGCGTTAACACGTACATTCAAAGGTCATGCAGCCGATAAGAAAGCTAAGAAGTAGGAGATGATGATGCAAGTATCTGCAGTTTTAAAAGGTGTACATCTTTCTCCACAGAAAGCTCGCTTAGTCGCGGATTTAGTGCGCGGTAAGAAAGTTGACAATGCCCTTAACATCTTGCAATTCTCACCTAAAAAAGGTGCGGAAATAATCAAGAAAGTGCTTGAGTCGGCAATTGCTAACGCTGAACACAACAATGGTGCCGATATCGATGAATTGAAGGTAACTTCAATCTATGTAGACAAAGGTACTGTATTAAAGCGTATCCGTGCTCGTGCTAAAGGTCGCGCTGGTCGCATTACCAAACCAACTTGTCATATTAATTTGACAGTGGGTAACTAAAGGAATCGTTATGGGTCAGAAAATTCATCCAATTGGTTTCCGTCTGAGCGTCCAAAAGAATTGGACATCACGTTGGTATGCCAACAGCAAAAATTTCGCGGCAATGTTGAATAGCGACATTAAGGTTCGTGAGTTCCTTAATAAGAAGCTAGCCCACGCTGCTGTAAGCAAGATAATTATTGAGCGTCCTGCAAAGAACGCAAAAATCACTATCTACAGTGCACGTCCAGGTATCGTGATTGGTAAGAAGGGTGAAGATATTGAAACTTTACGCTCTAGCATTCAAGGCCTGATGGGCGTTCCTGTTCATTTGAATATTGAAGAAGTGCGTAAGCCAGAAATCGACGCTACATTGATTGCACAGAGCATTGCTCAGCAATTAGAAAAGCGTGTGATGTTCCGTCGCGCGATGAAGCGTGCGATGCAAAATGCAATGCGTTTGGGCGCTCAAGGCATCAAGATTATGAGCTCAGGCCGCTTAAACGGTATTGAGATTGCGCGTACTGAATGGTATCGCGAAGGTCGTGTGCCACTTCATACATTACGTGCTGATATTGATTATGGTGTTGCAGAAGCTTTGACAACATACGGTATCATCGGTATCAAAGTTTGGGTATTCAAAGGCGAAGTGTTTGACAACAAGGGTGAACAACCAGTTGTTGCTCAAGTCGCAGAACCAGAAAAGAAAGTAAGAAAGTCGGGGGCAAAAAATGCTACAGCCAGCTAGACAAAAATTCCGTAAGATGCAAAAAGGCCGTAATAAAGGCATTGCAACTACGGGCAACAAAGTGAGTTTTGGCGAATTCGGTTTGAAAGCGGTTGGTCGTGGTCGCCTTACTGCACGTCAAATTGAGGCAGCTCGTCGCGTGATGACCCGTCATATTAAACGTGGTGGTCGCGTATGGATTCGTATTTTTCCTGATCAGCCAATTTCTAAGAAACCAGCTGAAGTTCGTATGGGTAATGGTAAAGGTAGTACAGAGTACTACGTTGCACAAATTCAGCCCGGAAAAATGCTTTATGAAATGGACGGTGTTAGTGAAGAGTTGGCCCGTGAGGCTTTCAAATTGGCAGCTGCGAAATTGCCAATTGAAACAACATTCGCCACACGTCATCTCGGGAGTTAATGATGAAAGCAACTGAATTAAGAGCGAAATCTGTTGATGAATTAAATGCTGAGTTGATTGAATTGCGTCGTGCGCAGTTTTCTATGCGCATGCAATTAGCAACACAACAACTCAACAAGGTTGATCAAATTCGTAAGGTTCGCAGGGATGTAGCTCGTGTTCGCACAGTTCTTGCGGAAAAATCAAAGTCATCTGCTAACGCAGCTTAAACGGAGTCATTATGAGTAACGATTTAGCAACAAATAAAGTCGTCCGTACATTAAGCGGTCGAGTAGTAAGTGACAAAATGGATAAAACAGTCACTGTTTTGGTTGAACGTAAAGTGAAGCATCCTTTGATCGGTAAAGTTATTCGTCGCTCAAACAAGTTTCATGCGCATGACGAAACAAATGAATGTAAAGAAGGTGATTTGGTCGTGATTGAAGAAACACGTCCACTTTCAAAATCTAAAACTTGGAAAGTTAGCAAAGTAATCGCTAAATCTACAAGCGTGTAAATATATTGCATCTGTAATGGATGCAGTATATAATGTTGGACTTTTCGGCACTCGTGGCTTAGGCCTTAGCTAGTGCCCCAATACTGACCGTAGTGCTGTCGGCCGTGGAAGACAAGCGGCTGGTGTTGGTTTAACGGATTAAGTTGGAGATTATTCTCATGATTCAAATGCAATCTCGGCTAGATGTTGCCGACAATACCGGTGCACGTTCTGTAATGTGTATCAAAGTATTGGGCGGATCAAAGCGTCGTTACGCAAGTATTGGCGATGTTATCAAGGTCAGCATTAAAGATGCTGCGCCACGTGGTCGCGTCAAGAAAGGCGAAGTTTATAGTGCTGTTGTCGTACGAACAGCTAAGGGTGTTCGTCGTGCAGACGGTTCTTTAGTTAAGTTCGATAGCAACGCAGCTGTTCTACTAAATAACAAGCTAGAGCCAATTGGCACTCGTATTTTTGGACCGGTTACACGTGAATTACGTGGTGAGCGTTTCATGAAGATCGTTTCTTTAGCACCAGAAGTATTGTAAGGATTTGCTGAATGAATAAAATTCGTAAAGGTGACGAAGTTATCCTGAATACAGGTAAGGATAAGGGTAAGCGTGGCACGGTATTAAACGTTCTTGATACTGGTCATGTTGTAGTTGAAGGCGCAAACATGGTGAAGAAACATGCTAAACCAAACCCAATGCGTGGGGTGGTTGGCGGTATCATCAATAAAGAGATGCCAATTGATATCTCTAATGTTGCTTTGTTTAATCCTGCCACCCAAAAGGGTGAGCGTGTTGGCTTCAAGACGTTAGATGATGGACGCAAAGTGCGCGTCTTCAAATCTAGCGGCGAAGTTGTTGACGCGTAAGCGCGAGAGGCATAAGAAAACAAATGGCTCGTTTAAAAGATTTTTATAAAGATACAGTGGTTAAGTCTTTAACTGAACAGTTCGGTTACAAGTCTCCAATGCAAGTTCCACGCATTGAAAAGATCACGCTGAATATGGGCGTTGGTGAAGCTGTTGCTGATAAAAAAGTAATGGAAAATGCGGTAGGTGATATGGAGAAAATCGCTGGTCAAAAACCAATTGTAACCAAAGCAAAGAAATCAGTTGCTGCGTTTAAGATTCGTGATGACTATCCTGTTGGTTGTAAGGTGACATTGCGCCGTGAACGTATGTATGAGTTCCTGGATCGCTTGGTCACTGTTGCAATCCCACGTATTCGAGATTTTCGTGGTATTTCTGCAAAATCATTTGATGGTCGTGGTAACTACAACATGGGCGTTAAAGAGCAGATAATTTTCCCTGAAATTGAATATGACAAAATTGATGCGTTGCGTGGTATGAATATCACCATAACAACGACAGCTAAAACTGATGAAGAAGCGCGTGCACTTTTAACTGCATTCAGCTTTCCGTTTAGAAACTGAGGATCTCATGGCTAAGACATGTATGATTGAGCGCGAACAAAAACGTCGCGAAACGGTTGAAAAATACGCTGCTAAGCGTACTGAAATTATGGCGGTGCTTAACGATGTTAATGCCTCTCCAGAAGATCGCCGTACTGCACGTTTGAAGTTGCAAAGTTTGCCACGTAATGCAAGTCCAGTAAGGCTGCGTAATCGCTGTGCTTTAACTGGTCGTCCACGTGGTGTGTTTAGTAAATTTGGCATTGCGCGAAGTAAGTTGCGCGAGTTAATGATGCGTGGCGAAGTGCCAGGCGTCACTAAAGCTAGCTGGTAACGGAGGAATTTAACGATGAGTATGAGTGATCCGATTGCCGATATGCTAACCCGCATTCGTAATGCGCAAAGCACCAACAAGCCTACAGTATCTATGCCGTCATCTAAATTAAAGTGCGCGATTGCTAGCGTATTAAAAGATGAGGGTTATATTGATGAGTTTGGTGTGCAAACAGTTGAAGGCAAGCCAACATTAAACATTGGCCTTAAGTATTATGCTGGTCAACCAGTTATTGAGAAGATTGACCGCGTAAGTCGTCCAGGTCTTCGTGTATATCGTGGTAGCCAAGATATTCCTAAGGTAATGAACGGCCTCGGCGTGACGATTGTGTCAACGTCCAAGGGTGTAATGACTGATCGTAAAGCATCAGCCGCCGGCATCGGTGGTGAAGTGTTATGCGTAGTAGCTTAAGGAGCGAAAATGTCTCGTGTAGCTAAGAACCCTGTCGCTATCCCAGCTAAGGTTGAGGTAGTCTTGAACCTAGATAGTATTAATGTAAGCGGTCCGTTAGGTAAACTAACGCATCCTCTTACAGGTGCGGTAACGTTAACGCGCGAAGGTGAAACAATTACTTTTGTTGCTGCAAACGATAGTCAGCATTCACGTGCAATGTCCGGTACATTGCGTGCGTTAGTTGCAAATATGGTGAAGGGTGTATCCGAGGGATTCACACGTAAGTTATCTCTAGTTGGCGTTGGATATAAGGCGCAAGCACAAGGTACTGTGTTGAATTTAGAATTGGGTTACTCACATCCTATTAATCACAAAATGCCAGCTGGTGTTACTGTTGAAACTCCATCTCTTACAGAAGTAATTCTAAAGGGTGTTGATAAACAAGTAGTTGGTCAAGTTGCTGCTCAAATCCGTGGTTACAGAGCACCTGAGCCTTACAAAGGCAAAGGCGTTCGTTACTCTGATGAAGTAGTGATTATTAAAGAAACCAAGAAGAAGTAAGGTTTAAACCATGAACAATGTAAATTCACGCTTGCGTCGCGCACGTAAAACCCGTGCCAAAATCGCCGAATTGAAAGTAACCCGTCTTTGTGTTCACCGTAGTAACGGTCACATCTACGCACAAATTATTGCTGATAGTGGCGATAAGGTCCTAGCAAGTGCATCTTCGCTAGAAGCTGAAGTTCGTAAGAGTTTGGCAAATGGCGGAAATATTGCTGCCGCAGCAATTATTGGTAAGCGCATCGCTGAAAAAGCGAAAAAAGCTGGTGTTACTACAGTAGCGTTTGACCGTTCTGGTTATAAATACCATGGCCGTATTAAAGCGTTGGCAGAAGCTGCCCGCGAAAATGGCTTGTCCTTCTAATAGACGGGGTTGATGATGGCAAAAGAAATGGAACAACAGCAAACCGATGGTTTGCGTGAAAAAATGATCACAGTCAACCGCGTGACCAAAGTGGTCAAGGGCGGTCGTATTATGAGTTTTGCTGCACTTACTGTTGTTGGTGACGGGGATGGTGCAGTTGGAATGGGTAAAGGCAAGGCACGTGAAGTACCAGTTGCTGTTCAAAAAGCAATGGATGAAGCGCGTCGGGAAATGGTTAAAGTGAGCTTGAATAATGGCACACTACATCATGCAGTGACTGGTGTTCATGGCGCTGCAAAAGTTTTCATTCAGCCTGCATCTGAAGGTACTGGAATTATTGCTGGTGGCGCGATGCGAGCTATTTTTGAAGTGATGGGTATTACTAACGTATTGGCAAAATGCATTGGTTCTACAAATCCTTATAACGTTGTTCGTGCAACACTTAACGGCTTGCAGTCAATGAATACGCCTGCTGAAATCGCTGCTAAACGTGGTAAATCTGTAGAAGAAATTAGAGGCTAATATGGCTAAGGCAAATAAAGAGACAGTTGCTACTGTTAAGGTTACTTTGATTAAAAGTACCATTGGAAGAATTGCTTCACACAAAGCTTGTGTAGCTGGTTTAGGTATTCGTCGTATGCATCACACAGTAGAAGTTTTAGATACTCCTGCTAACCGTGGGATGATTAACGCCGTTAACTATCTGTTAAAGGTGGAGTCATAATGAAATTAAATACTATTAGTCCTGCAGAAGGCAGTAAGCACGCTAAGCGTCGCGTTGGCCGTGGTATCGGATCTGGCCTTGGTAAGACGGCGGGTCGCGGTCACAAAGGTCAAAAATCACGTACTGGTGGTTTCCATAAGGTGGGTTTCGAAGGCGGTCAAATGCCATTGCAACGTCGTTTACCAAAGCGTGGTTTTGTATCATTGACGAAGAATGATACGGCTCGTGTACGTACAAGCGAATTGCTTTTGGTTGATGCTAAAGTTATTGATATTCTGACTTTAAAAGCTGCGAACATTGTTCCTGGTTTTGTTAAGTCTGTAAAAGTTTATTTGTCTGGCGATATAAGTCGTGCAGTTTCTGTGCAAGGTTTGTTGCTGACTAAAGGTGCTCGCGCTGCTCTTGAAGCTGCTGGCGGCACAATCGAAGAGTAATAAGTTGGCAAACGATAATATTTTAAGTGCAGTAAGTAAAACAGGTGAACTAAAAAGTCGCTTGCTATTTGTTTTAGGTGCGCTTGTTGTTTATCGTTTGGGTGCTCATATACCAGTGCCAGGTATTAATGCCGATGTATTAGCAAAGTTGTTTGAGTCGCAAAGTGGCGGCATTCTGGGAATGTTTAATATGTTTTCAGGTGGTGCCCTTTCAAGATTCACAGTATTTGCGCTAGGTATCATGCCTTACATTTCTTCATCAATTATTATGCAGCTTTTGACTGTTGTTTCCCCTCAAATGGAGCAGCTGAAAAAAGAAGGTGAAGCTGGTAGAAGGCAAATTACGAAATATACTAGATACGGAACGGTGCTTTTAGCTACATTTCAAGCGCTAGGTATTGCGATAGCTTTAGAGTCGCAAGCTAACTTAGTATTAGATCCAGGCCTTATGTTTAGGTTGACTGCTGTTGTAACTTTGGTAAGTGGCACAATGTTTTTGATGTGGTTGGGCGAGCAAATTACAGAGCGCGGCATTGGTAATGGCATTTCTATCATTATCTTTGCTGGTATCGTGGCAGGTTTGCCGAATGCAGTATTTAAAACATTGGAGCTTGCAAGTAGTGGTGCTTTTAATCCTGTATTCGTGATTTTCTTGTTTGCTGCGACTATTCTAGTGACGGCGTTTGTTGTATTTGTTGAGCGTGGACAAAGAAAAATCACTGTAAATTATGCAAAAAGGCAGGTTGGTCGGCAGGTGATGGGCGGGCAAACAAGTCATTTGCCATTGAAGCTAAATATGGCTGGTGTTATTCCACCAATTTTTGCTTCTAGTATTATTTTGTTTCCTGCCACCCTGGCTGGGTGGTTTGGGAGTAATGAGAACTTTTCGTGGCTTAAAGACATTGGGACGAAATTGTCTCCTGGGCAGCCGCTTTACATACTGTTCTTTGTTAGTGCGATTATATTTTTCTGTTTCTTCTATACGGCTTTAGTTTTTAACCCTAAAGAAACAGCAGATAATTTAAAAAAGAGTGGTGCTTTTGTTCCAGGAATTCGACCTGGCGAGCAAACTGCTAAGTATATTGATCGTATCATGGGTCGATTGACCTTGGTTGGTGCGGTATACATTACATTAGTGTGTTTATTGCCAGAGTTTTTGATTTTAAAATTTAATGTGCCATTTTATTTCGGTGGTACATCTCTGTTAATTATTGTTGTGGTTACTATGGACTTCATGACGCAAGTGCAAGCGCATTTGATGTCACATCAATATGAAGGTTTGCTGAAAAAAGCAAACTTCAAAAATGGTTCAGCAAGTTCACGCTAATTTAATCAGAGAGTGAGCTTTATAGTACATGGCAAAAGAAGACAGAATTGAGATGCAGGGGGAGATTCTAGAAAATCTCCCAAATGCTACATTTAGAGTTAAGTTGGAAAATGGACATATCGTTTTGGGTTATATATCAGGAAAGATGCGTATGCACTACATTCGTATCTTACCTGGTGACAAAGTAACAGTTGAAATGACCCCGTATGATCTTTCGCGAGCACGGATTATTTTCCGCGCTAAATAGAATTAGTAATAATTATTTGGATTTTGTGAGGCAAAAATGAGAGTTCGTGCATCAGTAAAGGCTTTGTGCCGTCATTGTAAAGTTGTTCGTCGTCGTGGTGTTGTGCGCGTTATTTGCACTGATCCAAGACATAAACAACGCCAAGGTTAATTGGTCGTTGTAAGGAAGTTGAGAATAGTCCTTTGCCAATTGTTATAACCTGGCATAGGTGTTAAAATTTAGGGCTTTTTTGGCGATATAGAATATAAAACGCCATAATTTTGGAGTAGATACATGGCTCGGATAGCAGGGGTAAACATCCCAAATCATAAGCACACTGAAATCGCATTAACTTCGATTTACGGTGTAGGACGCAATACTGCAAAACAAATCTGTGCTGCAGCTGGTGTATTGACGACTGCAAAAGTTAAGGATCTTAACGATGCAGAAGTTGAAAAGCTGCGTGATGAAGTTGCAAAGCTACAAGTTGAAGGCGACCTGCGTCGTGAAGTTTCAATGAATATTAAGCGATTAATGGACTTAGGTTGCTATCGTGGTGTTCGTCACCGCCGTGGCTTGCCTGTTCGTGGTCAGCGCACAAAAACAAATGCGCGAACACGTAAGGGTCCAGTGAAGCCTATTAAGCAATCCAAGTAAGGAATAAGTAAACATGGCTAAAGCTAACGTACGTGTACGCAAAAAAGTTAAAAAGAACATTGCCGAGGGCATTGCCCACGTTCATGCTTCATTTAACAATACAATTATTACGATCACAGATCGCCAAGGTAACGCGCTCTCATGGGCAACATCTGGCGGGGCTGGTTTTAAGGGTTCTCGTAAGAGCACACCATTTGCTGCTCAGGTTGCTGCAGAGGCTGCTGGAAAAGCTGCACAAGAATGTGGTGTTAAGAACCTTGAGGTTCGTATTAAAGGGCCTGGTCCAGGACGCGAATCAGCTGTTCGTGCTTTGAACGCGGTTGGTTTTAAAATCACTAGCATTTCAGATGTGACGCCAGTTCCACACAATGGTTGCCGTCCACCTAAAAAGCGTCGTATTTAGTACGCCGCAATTAAGAAGTAAGATTTAATAGGAGAAATACCTTGGCTAGAAATCTCGATCCTAAGTGCCGTCAGTGTCGCCGTGAAGGCGAAAAACTTTTCCTTAAAGGCGAAAAGTGTTTCACAGACAAATGCGCTATCGAAAAACGTAATTTTCCACCAGGTCAACATGGACAACGTCGCAATCAACGTTTATCAGACTATGGTGTTCAATTACGTGAGAAACAAAAGTTGCGTCGCATCTATGGCGTTTTAGAGAAACAATTCCGTAGCTACTATGCAGAGGCTGACCGTCAAAAAGGCATTACTGGTGAAAACTTGTTGCAGCTTTTGGAATGTCGTTTGGATAACGTTACTTACCGTATGGGCTTAGGTGCATCACGCACTGAAGCACGTCAGATCGTTCGCCATAATAGTATTTTGGTTAACGGCAAGCGTGTAAATATACCTTCATACCAAGTGAAGCCTGGTGACACAGTTCAGGTTGCTCCGGCATCTGCTAATCAATTGCGCATTAAAGGCGCAATGGCTGCGGCTGAACAACGCGGGTTTCCTGAATGGATCGAAGTAGATGTTAAGGCGCTCAAGGGCACATTTAAAGCTAAGCCACAACGTGATGAATTACCTGCAACAATTAATGAATCACTAGTTGTTGAGCTTTACTCTAAGTAATTTAATTTAGGACCGTAAGGAAAGTTTATGCAAAACAGTCCGACTGAATATTTGAAGCCACGTGTTGTGGATGTTGAAGTTATTTCTCCATTACGTGCACGTGTTACTTTAGAACCTATGGAACGTGGATTTGGCTATACGCTGGGTAACGCACTGCGCCGGGTATTGTTATCTTCAATTCCTGGCTTTGCGATTACAGAAGTTAAAATTGATGGTGTTGTTCATGAATATTCAACTATTGATGGCGTTCAAGAAGACGTTGTTGATATTTTGTTGAATCTTAAGGGTGTAGCGTTAAAGCTTAACAATAAGAGTGAAACAATCCTTACATTGAGCAAATCCTCTGAGGGCGTTGTAACCGCTGGTGATTTTGAAACAGGCCATGATGCTGAAATTTTTAACCCAAATCACGTAATTGCTCATCTTACTAAAGGCGGCAAGCTGAATTTGGAAGTGAAGGTTGAAATGGGCCGTGGATATCAACCTGTACCTGTTCGTCAAAGGACAGATGAAGATCGTATTTTAGGCTTTATCATGATTGATGCCTCATTTAGCCCTATTAACAAGGTAAGTTATCATGTTGAGAGTGCTCGTGTAGAACAAAGAACTGACTTAGATAAGCTTGTAATGGATGTTGAGACAAACGGGGTTATGGAACCTGAACAAGCAATTCGTGATGCTGCGCGCATTTTGATTGGTCAATTGTCAGTATTCGCTGATCTTGAGGGTGCTCCAACAGAAGTTGAGGTTAAACAAGTACCTCAAGTTGACCCAATCCTATTACGTCCGGTGGATGATTTGGAATTGACAGTTCGTTCTGCAAATTGTTTAAAAGCCGAAAATATTTACTATATTGGTGATTTGATTCAACGCAGTGAAAATGAGTTATTGAAGGCGCCTAACTTGGGCCGTAAATCACTTAATGAGATTAAAGATGTTTTAGCCTCTAAAGGTCTTACTTTAGGTATGAAATTAGAGAACTGGCCGCCAGTTGGCCTGGAAAAAGTATAATAGTAAAGGTGTGAGGATATCACTATGCGTCATCGCAACAGTAATCGTAAACTAAATCGTACCAGCAGCCATCGTCAGGCAATGTTGCGTAACATGGCAACATCATTGTTGCGTCATGAAGTTATTAAAACAACTTTGCCAAAAGCAAAAGAACTTCGTCGTGTTGCAGAGCCTCTGATCACATTGGGTAAAAATGCGACTTTGGCAAACCGTCGTTTGGCGTTTAGTCGTCTTCGTGATAGAGATATCGTTGGTAAATTGTTCAATGAACTAGGCCCTCGTTATTCAGCACGTCC
This sequence comes from uncultured Methylophilaceae bacterium, assembly GCA_903953055.1. GTDB lineage: Bacteria > Pseudomonadota > Gammaproteobacteria > Burkholderiales > Methylophilaceae > Methylopumilus_A. Next base: position 64,767 of record CAJBIA010000129.1, on the reverse strand, counting down.
AGGTGGTTACCTACGTATTTTAAAATGCGGTTTCCGTAATGGTGACAATGCACCCATGGCCTTAGTTGAATTAGTAGATCGACCAGACACTTCTTCAGAATTAGTTGTAGCTGAGTAAATTTAATGATTTAAGAAAAAGCCGGTTAATAGCCGGCTTTTTTATTGCGCTTTGATAAACAATTCTAGTGCTACTTCGTTAAAAGGCCAATTGAGATCCTGTTTTGTTGATAGACATTGAAATACGGGAATTTTTAATCCGTACTTTTGTAGCAAATTGTCGTTCTCAGTGATATCTATTTTTGCATAAATGATGTGCATGTCTTGTATGGTTGAGTTAATGAGCTTTTCAGCGTCTTCACATAAATGACAGGCGCTTGTGCCATATAAAATATACTTTTTCTTCATAGGGTTGATGGCTTTTATAGCGATTTATTAAAACTTCCTTTGGGTTATGTTATATCATCAAAAAATTGCGGTATTCGCGATACTTTTACCGTTAACAAAGTATTAAATAATTCTCTGCGAGTATATTAAATGGCAGAAGTCCCAGAAATTAAAGAAAGCTTACAAGAAAGTCTTCAGCAAGTGATTCACTTGCTAGGTAAGCATAAGCTTATTGCGGATTTGGTGCGTAAGCAAGAATTAGATATGCCTAAGCAATTGCTTGTTGAAACATTAGTTGACAAGCAAAACCTCGTATTACTCCAAAAAAAACTTGATCAACTTCATCCTGCAGACGTAGCGCATATTCTTGAGGCTCTGCCCTTGGAAGAGCGTTTACTGGTATGGGATCTAGTTAAGGCGGAGCGTGACGGAGAAATCCTGCTCGAAGTTTCTGATGCTGTTCGGCAAACACTTATTGCCGATATGGATAGTGAGGAGTTACTAGCTGCTGCTGAACAGTTAGATACTGATGAACTTGCAGATCTAGCACCGGATTTACCAACGGATGTTCTTCATGATTTGTTAGAAAGTCTCGATATTCAGAATCGTGAACGATTGCAATCAGCACTTGCTTACCCTCACAATGCCGTAGGGGCATTGATGGATTTTGATATCCTAACGATTCGTGAGGATATTACCTTGGAGGTAGCGCTTCGTTACTTGCGTCGGATTGGCTCCCTGCCAGACCATACAGATAAGCTTTTTGTAGTGGATAGACATGACATTCTGCGTGGCGTACTTCCGTTAAAACGTTTGGTCGTGAAGGATCTTGATCTAGGCGTGGCTGAAATTATGGCGGATGATCCTGTTGTATTTCACCCAGATGATTTGGCGGATGATGCATCAAAGGCCTTTGAACGTTACGACTTAGTTACCGCCCCTGTCGTTGATGAAAATAACAAGCTTGTTGGGCGCTTAACCGTTGATACGGTCATGGATTACATTCGTGAAGAGGCTGAGAGTGATATGTTATCTATGGCAGGCTTACGTGAAGAAGAGGATTTGTTTTCTTCCGTATGGAAGTCAGTGCAAAATCGTTGGACATGGTTAGCCGTTAATTTAGTTACAGCACTGATTGCTTCCCGTGTAATTGGTTTGTTTGAAGGCTCAATAGAAAAGACTGTGGCTTTGGCAGCCCTTATGCCAATTGTGGCAGGGATTGGTGGTAATTCTGGCAACCAAACTACCACTATGATCGTTAGAGGCTTAGCACTTGGTCAAATTGCTTCCCATAATATGCAGGCTCTTCTTAAAAAGGAATTGGGTGTTAGTTTGTTGAATGGGTTGATTTGGGGTGGCGTTTTGGGTCTAATTGCTTTTGCGCTGTATCAAAATAGCACGTTAAGTCTAGTTATGACTGCTGCGATGACTATTAATTTGTTACTTGCTGCGGTTATGGGAGTGATTATTCCTTTAATGATGACTAGGCTTGGTCGAGATCCCGCTGTGGGCTCTAGTGTTTTGATTACGGCTATGACAGATAGTGGCGGGTTCTTCATTTTTCTGGGTTTGGCGGCGATATTTTTACGATGAATATAGAAATGCATTTACTTTGGACTGAGTTGCTTGCGGATTTGCCTACAGCGGTAATGCTTTGGCAATTCACTGTTATTTTTGCCAGTTTTGGTTGTGCATGGCTGTTGAGTCGCTTAATGCGTTCTTATGTAATCACCTATGCGCCTCAAGCTTGGCAAAAAGAAATTGGTGGCCTCAATCGTATTTTGTTTCCATTATCTTCAATAGTGCTGATTTATCTTTGCAGCATTATTCTAAGTCATTGGCAGCACGTGAGCCTGTTGATGCTTTGCGTAAACTTTTTGTGGGCAATGGTCGCTATTCGATTATGCATATACGGTTTACGCTATATATTTACTGAGGGTAGCTGGATGCGCTCGATTGAGCGCCTAATATCAAGAGTTATTTGGGCTATTCTTGCTTTAAATTTGAGCGGATTTTGGTTGCCAATATTAAACTCTTTAGAGGAAATTACATTTAAAGTTGGCAAGTCACATCTCAATGCTCTAATTGTAATTCAGGCAATTCTGACAATATTGCTTACATTGTTTCTGACCCTTTCATTGAGTCGAATGATAGAAAATAGAATGATGCGGGTGGAAAGAATTGATATTAACGTCCGTGTAGTTTTATCAAAGCTTATACGTATAGGTCTTTCTGTCATTGCTGTACTAATTGCATTATCAGGGGTAGGGATAGACATTACCTTGCTGTCTGTATTTGGGGGCGCATTTGGTGTTGGATTGGGTTTTGGTTTGCAAAAGATTGCAAGCAATTACATTAGTGGTTTTGCTATCTTGCTTGACGACTCGGTCCACATTGGTGATGTGGTTACGGTAGATAGCCACTATGGAGTGGTCAGTGAATTACGATTTCGGTACATGATTCTTCGTAAGCTCGATGGAACAGAAGTGGTTATTCCCCATGAAATTCTTATGTCTACGGTGTTTATTAACCACTCTTATACGGACCGTAAAGGCCGAATAACGATGCCAATTCAAGTTAGCTATGACAGTGACCTTGATTCAGTGATTACGATCGTTAGAGAGGCCGCGAACTCACACACGCGCGTATTAGAATCTCCATCTGTTGAAGTTCAAGTTGTAGGCTTTGGTGAGAATGGGATTGATTTAAATCTTGCTTTTTGGATAACCGATCCGGAAGAAGGTTATGCTAATTTACAGTCTGATCTTTACTTAGAAATTTGGCGCCAGTTTAAACAACATGCTGTTATTGTGCCATATCCTCAAAGAGAGGTGCGCATGGTCGATAATCCTTCGATTGTAAAGCCTGAAAAAGTTGAGCCTTCAAAGCAAAAGCCTTTAGTCACTGGGACTAATTGGGATGATGTTCGATAAGAACTTGTGGATGTATGTTAATAATAATCATAAAAAAACCCGCTAATTGCGGGTTTTTTTATGATTAAATCATTCGATGCTTGTAACAGTTATTTTAATTTTGCTTCTTTATAGAGCACATGCTTACGAACAACAGGATCAAATTTCTTGATTTCCATTTTTTCTGGCATGGTGCGTTTGTTTTTAGTAGTGGTATAAAAGTGACCAGTACCAGCACTTGATTCTAATTTGATTTTTTCACGCATGATGAGTCCTTAAATCTTCTCGCCAGCAGCGCGCATATCCGCTAAAACAGCATCAATGCCGTTTTTGTCGATAGTGCGAAGTGCAGCGTTAGTAATACGCATACTGATCCAACGATTTTCGCTCTCAACCCAAAACTTGCGATTTTGCAAATTAGGTAAAAAACGACGCTTTGTTTTGTTATTTGCGTGAGAGACGTTATTCCCCACCATCGGCTTTTTGCCGGTTACCTGACATACGCGTGCCATACTACTCTCCTGATACTGCATACCAAAATTCGAAAGACCGCATTTATACCATGAAAATGTGTTTATTTTCAAGTTAATTCGAATATTTTTCTAGATGCGAATGTATTTACTGTTTACCAGTACTTCCAAAGCCGCCTTCACCGCGATCGCTAGCGTTAAATTCATCAACTACTGTAAAGTGCGCCTGTACGACTGGCACAATCACTAATTGAGCCATGCGCTCCATAGGGTTCATTAAAAAAGCTTCTTGGCTTCGATTCCAGCAAGAAACAAATAGCTGGCCTTGATAATCTGAATCAATTAAACCAACCAAATTACCCAATACGATCCCATGTTTATGGCCTAAACCTGATCGAGGAAGAATCATGGCTGCATAAGCTGGATTGGCAAGGTGCATTGCCATGCCAGTTGGTATAAGAGTTGTTTCACCAGGGTTAATGGTAATCGGATCATTAATGCAAGCACGCAAATCTAAACCGGCGGAGCCACTCGTGGCATAGGCAGGCATGTTTTCATTTAAGCGGGAATCTAAAATTTTAAGTTCGATTTGTAAACTCATTTGAATTACTTTCTTTTGAAAATAGCTAAAGCATGTTTGCGATATGAGTTAAAAGTGTGCGAGCAGACTTTGATTTGCTTGATTTTGGCAAAGGATATGTGCCATTGTCATCTAGCAGTGTAAGCGTGCTCTCATTTGCGCCTAGAGCTTCATTGGCGATATTGGCAACTATAAGGGGGATATTCTTAGACTGACGTTTTTCTTCTGCATAAGCTAATAAATTCTCACTTTCTGCAGCAAAGCCTACGCAAAAAGGTGCATTTGATAATGCTGCCACTTCCCCCAAAATATCTACATTTGGAATGAGTTCAATATTCAGCGAGCTTTTGTTTTTCTTGATTTTTTCTACGCTTTGCGATGCTGGACGATAATCGGCTACTGCAGCCACGCTAATAAAAATATCTTTGTTTGTAATGTTTTCCATGACGGCATTAAGCATTTCTGAAGCAGTTTCTACACTTACAAATTTTGCTGATGGAGGTGCGGTTAAAAAAGTCGGACCGCTCACCAATGTTACTTCTGCTCCCATATCAATCGCCGCTTCAGCTATGCTATAACCCATTTTTCCTGAGCTTAAATTGGTAATTGCGCGGACAGGATCAATTTTTTCTATCGTTGGACCTGCTGTGATTAGTATTTGCTTTCCAGCTAGTGGTCTTGTGGGCAACTCAGCATTCAGGTTTGATAGCAGATCATTAAACAATATTTCTGGCTCAAGCATGCGACCCAACCCAAATTCACCGCAGGCCTGCTCACCGCTATCAGGGCCCATAATCATCACCCCATCTTTTAATAGTTGAGCAACATTGCGCTTTGTCGCTGGGCTTTCCCACATTTGTTTATTCATGGCTGGGGCAACTAACAATGGGCAGTTGCGAGCCAAACAAAGGGTTGAAAGTAAATCATCTGCATTTCCATGGACTAATTTTGCCAGAAAGTCAGCACTAGCGGGTGCGACTAAAATTGCGTCCGCTTCACGGCTTAGTTCAATATGGGGCATGCCGTTTGGAATGCTTGCATCCCACATCTTGGTATGAACAGTTCTACCAGAGAGCGCTTGCATTGTCGCTGGCGTAATAAAATGGCAAGCTGCATCAGTCATCACTATTTGTACTGTGATGCCATTTCTGACCAGTAGGCGAGTCAATTCAGCCGCTTTGTATGCCGCAATTCCTCCAGTAATACCTAATACTAAGTGTTTGATTTTTTGCATGAGCATTTGAAACTATGTAATGCTTTCATTTTAATATGAATTTGAATCCCACGACACATAAAAGGGACCAAACGCCACAACTACTCTTCGATCAGCATAAAAAAGCCCTAACAACAATTATGGATGCACAGTTTTATAAAGGGTTAATTAATCATTTTATTGTTGGCAATGAGACATTGCCTTTAGATGGGCTGGGCTTGTTGTAAACTCTTATTAAATGAATAGATCTGAGGATGTACAAAAGTGGCAATTAATATTATGGACAATGCAGTTTTACTAAATTTAGGCGTAGCACTAGGCATTGGATTGCTTATAGGCGCGGAACGTGAGCGAAGTAAAAATCATGTGCAAACTTCTAATGGTCAGCCGGATAACTCGCTGGCAGGCATTCGAACATTTACGATTGCCTCGATGTTGGGGGCGATTACTTCTTGGATGAATTTTTGGCTGATGTTTGCTTCTCTAATTTGTGTGGCGATATTTGCTTCGGTAGCATTTTATGTTCGCAGGGATGAGCGTTTGGGCTTAACGACGGAGATTTCATTGTTATTTACGGTGGTATTAGGTGCTTTGGCCATTACTACGCCAGTTTTGGCAGCTAGTTTGGCTGTATCTGCTGCGATTCTGTTATCAGCCAAAGAACCGATTCATGGTTTTGTACTTGGAGTGCTGACTAAAGATGAGTTAAATGACTTTTTGATTTTAGCTGGCGCGACGCTAATTATTTTGCCATTAATGCCTAATGTTCCGATGGGACCATTTGATGCCATCAACCCACGTAATTTATGGTTGGTGGTCATTTTGGTAATGGCGATAGGAGCTTTTGGTCATCTCGCCCTTCGCGTAATTGGAGGTCGCATAGGGTTGCCATTGGTGGGTATGGTTTCAGGATTTATTTCTAGCATTGCGACAATTAGTGCAATGGGGCATCGTTCTCGTGAAATGCCAAATTTGATGGGTTCTGCAGTAGCGGGTGCAGTCCTGTCATGTTTTTCAACAATTTTGCAGATTACTTTGATTCTAGTGGCGATTAGCCAGCCAACTTTAAAAGCTTTAGCAATACCCTTGCTTTTTGGCGGGGTTGCAATTTTGATTTGTGGGGGGATGTTAACATTGAATGCCATGCACCACCCTGTAATTGAGTCAGGAAATGTTAGTCAATCGTTTAGCGTTAAGACAGCATTTTTTTTGGCGGGGATAATCGCTATTGTGCTTGTTATTTCAGCAGCGCTTAATCAATGGTTTGGGCAGGCAGGCTTGGTTATAGGCTCAGCATTTGTTGGTTTGGTTGATGCGCACGCACCTACAGTATCTATTGCCTCATTTGTGGCAAATCATCAACTTGCTGCATCAAATGCTGGATTGCCAATTTTAGCTGCATTTTCACTTAATGCAGTTTCTAAAGCAATTACTGCAGTTGTAAGTGGTGGTAAAGCGTTTGCTTCTCAGGTCGTGCCTTGTTTGTTAATACAGGTCACATCTGTATGGGTTGCTTATTTTTTTAATATCGCTTGAAGAAAAACCTAATCACAATGCAAAACACTTTAATAAAAAAATTCGTTTGGGTTTTGATTGCTTTGATTGGCACTTTTGCCGTAGGTGGCATAGCGATTAATCGGGGTGAAAGCATCAATGCACTTTGGTTTATCACTGCGGCGCTTTGTGTTTATGCCATTGCTTACCGCTTTTATGCGGCGTGGCTAGCTACTAAGGTGTTGTTAGTGGATCAAACTCGTGCCACACCAGCTGAGCGCCTAGATAATGGCCGTGATTTTATTCCGACTAATAAATGGATTGTGTTTGGGCACCATTTTGCTGCAATTGCGGGTCCTGGCCCGTTGGTTGGACCAACGCTTGCCGCCCAATTTGGATATTTGCCAGGTACGCTTTGGATATTATTTGGTGCAGTTTTGGGTGGTTGCGTACAAGATATGGTGACGCTGTTTTTCTCAGTGCGACGCAATGGCCGTAGTCTAGGACAAATGGCACGTGATGAAATTGGACCAATTGGTGGGGCGGCTGCTTTAATCGGCACATTCGCCATTATGATCATTTTAATTGCTGTGCTTGGCCTCGTGGTCGTTAATGCAATGAAGCATAGCCCTTGGGCCACTTCTACGGTGGCAGCAACCATTCCAATTGCGATGATAGTCGGACTTTATATGCGCCATATTCGTCCTGGGGAAGTGCTTGAAGCTTCTTTACTTGGCATTGTATTGCTATTGTTTGCTGTGTTTAGTGGTGGGTGGATAGATCATCATCCGATGCTTCGTGTTTTGTTTGACCATGAAGGCTTAACGCTTGCTTGGTGGGTAATTGCATACGGCTTTGCGGCTGCAATCATGCCGGTTTGGCTCTTGCTTGCGCCTCGTGATTACCTCTCGACCTTTATGAAGCTTGGCACAATTTTGTTGCTCACAGTAGCGATTTTTACCCTGCATCCCCAAATTAAAATGCCGGCCATGACGCAATTTATTGATGGCAGTGGACCAATATTTGGCGGGACATTATTTCCATTTGTGTTTATTACGATTGCCTGTGGTGCCATTTCTGGCTTTCATGCCCTTATTTCTTCAGGCACTACACCCAAATTATTAAGCAACGAGCGTGATATTCGTATGATAGGCTATGGAGGCATGTTGCTAGAATCATTTGTGGCAATCATGGCCTTGATTGCCGCTACAGTGCTCGACCCAGGCGTATTCTTTGCAATTAACAGCCCTGCGGGTGTTGTAGGCAAAGAAGCCGCAGATGCGGTATTTATGATTTCATCATGGGGCTTCCCAGTGACGGTTGATCAGATGAAAACCTTGGCTAGCGATATGGGTGAGACCTCTTTATTTGCCCGAACTGGCGGCGCCCCTAGCTTAGCAGTGGGCATGGCGAGCATTTTCGGTAGCCTCTTTGGCAAAGGTTTATTGGCAATGTGGTATCACTTTGCCATAATGTTTGAAGCAATTTTTATCCTCACGACCTTGGATGCTGGGACAAGAGTAGGTCGCTTTATGCTTCAAGACATGCTGGGTAATATTTGGCCAAAAATGTCTGAGACTTCATGGTGGCCTTCAGTATTAATTACAAGTGCACTGGTCGTGTCTGGCTGGGGTTATTTCTTGTATATTGGGGTGATTGATCCAAATGGCGGCGTGAATATTTTATGGCCACTATTTGGTATTGCTAACCAAATGCTTGCGGCAATTGCTTTGTGTGTAGGCACAGGGATTTTGTTCAAGTCAGGGAAGTTTAATTTTGCATGGGTGACTGGGTTGCCATTAATATGGTTGATTGTGATTACTAGCACAGCTGCTTGGGAGAAAATTACTAGCACAGATATTCGGGTAGGCTTTTTTGCTGCAGCAAATGATATGTCAACTAAATTATCTGCTGGTACATTGTCACCAGAAAAAGCCGTTGTTGCCCCGCAATTGATTTTTAATCAACAATTAGATGCATGGCTCACCATGTTCTTTGTCGCTATGCTTTGGGTGGTTGTGCTAGATATGTTGCGGCTAGTGGTGCGATCTTATTTTGGAAAGGCGGCCTTACATTCATCCGAAGTCGCTTATCAAAAATCTTGCATCGATTAAATCTTCAGACAAACAAACAAAGGATTATTAGTGATGGCAACAGGTGTAATTATTCAGAATCCAAAAACGGGGCTCACTCGAATGGGTTATTTTGGATTTAGTTGGACTTATTTGTTTTTTGGTTGGTGGGTGCCATTGGTTCGCGGTGAGCTTGGGGTTGCTGCACTTCATTTTCTTTTTACGTTATGTACTTTTGGACTTTGGCAATTAATTGTTGCTTTCTTATACAACAAACAATACATGACCAGAATGCTTGAGAAAGGTTATGTTTTAAAAGATGAACCAACGGTGATGGCAGAAGCGAGAGCAGTTTTGGGTATCATGGAAGTTTAAATTTTGTTTAAATCAATCAGAGGTTTGTGGGATTGTGTACGGCAATTGTCTGGCGATGATGCTTATGAACGCTATTTAGAGCATTACGCAGAGCATCGCCAAAATAACGCCGAAGGTGAAATCTTGCCGCTACTCACTAAAGAGGCATTCTTTAAGGAGTGGCAGGAAAAGAAATGGACTGGAGTTAAGCGCTGTTGTTAGAAAAGTTTAACGGTCTGTATTTTATGCCGGTGATAGAAGTACATAGCCAAACCTGCTATCACCATAGGTAAACTCAACCATTGCCCCATGCTCAGACCTAAACTTAATAGACCTAAAAATGCATCTGGTTCGCGGGAGTATTCTGCAATAAATCTAAAGCTACCGTAGCCAATTAAAAATAAGGCCGAGACGGTGCCAGTTTCACGTGGCTTGCCTGAGTATGTCCATAAAATGATAAATAGTAAAAGCCCTTCTAAACCAAACTCATAAAGTTGTGAAGGATGACGGAGTGTTTGATCAACATTAGGGAAAATCATGCCCCAATCAGAATGGGTAGCGCGTCCCCAAAGCTCTCCGTTGATAAAGTTTCCCATACGTCCGGCACCTAAACCAATAGGAACGAGTGGCGCAATAAAATCCATAATTCCTAACCAAGGCTTTTGGTATTTGTGACTAAAAAATAACATAGCGACTAATACCCCTAAAAACCCACCATGAAAGCTCATGCCACCTTGCCACACGTAAAAAATCTCAATTGGATGCACCATGAAATAACTGGCTTGGTAAAACATCACGTAGCCCAAACGCCCACCTAAAATTACACCCAACGCACCATAAAAAAGAGCGTCATCAACCATCTCAATTGACCACCCGCGCCATGATTGATGGGATGCGCGCCATTTCCCTAAAGTTAAAAAAGCCATGAAGCCAGCTAAATACATTAGGCCGTACCAATGAATGCCAAACTTACCAATGTGGATGGCAACAGGGTCGAATTGTGGATGTGTAAACATAAAAATAAAGATAATCTAAAGTTAAAGGACTACGTCTATTTTACATCTAAGGCAACAAAGCGTGGCTGCGATTTGATTCCCCTTATAACCTTTAAGGTCATATAACTAATGCCGATTGGGGCTGGGTAGTTTAAAATTATATTTTTGAATTTTGTTGGATGCTTTTATGCCTGTATATCGATCACGCACTACTACTCATGGCCGCAATATGGCGGGTGCCCGTGCACTTTGGCGCGCTACTGGGATGAAAGATGGTGATTTTGATAAGCCGATTATTGCTGTTGCCAATTCATTTACGCAGTTTGTGCCTGGGCATGTTCACTTAAAAGACATGGGGCAGTTAGTTGCGCGTGAAATTGAAAAAGCGGGTGGTGTAGCAAAAGAGTTTAATACGATTGCCGTGGATGACGGCATTGCTATGGGCCATGGCGGTATGTTGTATAGTTTGCCAAGCCGTGATTTGATTGCAGATAGTGTGGAATATATGGTCAATGCTCATTGCGCCGATGCGCTAGTGTGTATTTCCAACTGTGACAAAATCACCCCTGGTATGTTGATGGCTGCCTTACGCTTGAACATCCCTGTGGTTTTTGTTTCAGGTGGTCCGATGGAAGCAGGCAAGGTAAATTGGCAAGGCAATGTCCACAAGTTAGACTTAGTGGATGCGATGGTTGCTGCTGCCGACACTAAAGTGTCTGATGCTGAATCTGAGGCTATTGAGCGCTCAGCTTGCCCAACTTGTGGCTCTTGCTCAGGAATGTTTACCGCCAACTCAATGAACTGTTTAACAGAGGCTCTTGGATTAAGCTTGCCGGGTAACGGCTCTACGCTTGCTACGCATGGGGCACGCAAACAATTATTCTTAAACGCTGGTCGTTTAATTGTGGAGATCACCAAGCGTTATTATGAACAAGAAGATGCAAGCGTTTTACCTCGCTCAATTGCCAATTTCAAAGCATTTGAAAATGCGATGAGTTTGGATGTCGCAATGGGGGGCTCAACTAATACAGTGTTGCACTTATTGGCGGCTGCTCATGAGGCTGAAGTGAATTTCACTATGAAAGACATCGACCGTATTTCACGGGGCGTACCTTGTGTCTGTAAAGTAGCGCCAGCAACTGCTAAATACCACATGGAAGACGTTCATCGTGCTGGTGGAGTAATGGGCATTTTGGGTGAGCTCGATCGTGCTGGTGTGATTCATCGTGATACGCCAGTGGTCCATGCACCATCGATGGGTGATGCTTTAGATCAATGGGATGTTATGAAGTCTGGTAACGAAGAAGCTAAGAAGTTGTTTTTGGCTGCGCCAGGGGGTATTCCAACAACAATTGCATTTAGCCAATCTATGCTTTGGCCAGCATTAGACACAGATAGAGCCGAAGGGTGTATTCGCGATAAAGCCCATGCTTATTCACAAGATGGTGGTTTGGCTGTGCTTTATGGCAACATAGCACTGGATGGCTGTATTGTTAAAACAGCAGGTGTTGATGATAGCATTTTGAAATTCACGGGTTTTGCACGTATTTTTGAATCGCAAGATGATGCAGTCGCAGGCATCTTGGATGATAAAATTGTAGCGGGTGATGTTGTGGTTATTCGATATGAGGGGCCACGTGGTGGGCCTGGTATGCAGGAAATGTTATATCCAACTTCATACCTTAAGTCTAAGGGTTTGGGAAAAGCATGTGCTTTACTGACCGATGGCCGATTCTCTGGAGGAACATCCGGCTTGAGTATTGGTCACGCTTCACCGGAAGCGGCCGAAGGCGGTGCAATCGGTTTGGTAGAAGAGGGCGATACCATTGAGATTGATATCCCAAATCGCACAATTAACCTAAAGATAGATAATGCAACTTTAGCAAAACGCCGTGCGGTAATGGAAGCAAAAGGTACCAAAGCTTGGAAGCCGATTAGCCGGGAGCGTGCTGTTTCACCCGCACTTCGTGCTTATGCGGCGATGAGCACTTCTGCCGCTAAAGGTGCGGTACGTGATGTCTCGCAAATCGAGAAAAAATAAGGGAATTATGATTCATACGCAGTTAGCTCAAAATAAAGTTGGAGTAGGTGTTGGTATTGTTCAATATGAAGATGAGCACGGATTAGAGTTCTTATCGGTAGAAAATGCACATGCACATGCTACGATTGCCTTGCAGGGTGGACATGTCATGCACTGGCAGCCGAAAGCTGCAGCTCAACCAGTCTTGTGGCTTTCTAGTAATACGCGCTATAAAGCTGGCCGATCCATACGTGGTGGGATTCCTATTTGCTGGCCTTGGTTTGGTGCGCACCCAACCGATAGTAGCTATTGCCCGCATGGTTTTGCCCGTGTGATTTCTTGGAAAGTGTTACAAACTAGCACTCTTGCCAATGGTGCAACACGCTTACTGCTTGAAATGACCCATACTGATGTGACAAGAAAACAACTATCTTATGACTATCGCTTTTTGTTAGCGATCAATATTGGCGAGACCTTGCGTCTAGAAATGATGACCACTAATTTGGCGAGTCATCCGTTTATGATAGGTGAGGCATTTCACACTTACTTTAATGTAAGTGATATTGAAAATATCCAAGTTACGGGTTTAGAAAACTTGGTCTTCTCAGATAAAGTCGCTGGCTATGAGCGCAATATTCAGCATGGCCCAGTTAAGTTTGATAGTGAGTTTGATCGCATATTTATTAATAGCCGGCGTGACGTCGTAATACATGATAAGGTTTATTCACGCAAAATTCGCGTGACTAAGTCTTGTAGTCATTCCACGATTATTTGGACGCCTTGGGGTGAAAAAGCTGAGCAAATGCCTGACATGGGAGTTAAGGATGAATGGCGAAAAATGATTTGCGTAGAGTCGGCTAATGCCATGGAAAATAGTGTCACAATTTACCCAAATGAAACGCATACCATGGTGACAGAATATAGCCTAGAAGCCTTAAATCCCTAAATAACTGGTTTTAATGAACCGATACGTAGGTTATTTATCTTCCAGACGTATTAAGTGGATTAAATAGTCCGCTTGGGAACTCCCAAAGTTCAGATGTCAACGCATGGCTTTGTAGAGTCGTTGAATGTATGGCTGTCATAACAGAATGTGATGAGTTGTTAAGAAATCTTTAAAATACTTTCAAAACAGCATCAATATTGAGTATTATTATAAGTGGCAGTAGTTAAAAGCTTTTCAAAGTTAATTGAAATTAGGAGATAGCATGAAAGCATTATTATTATCAGTTGCTGCTGTAGGTTCATTAATGCTAGCTGGTCAAGCTAGTGCCGATGATGCTGCAAAAGCTTTGGCTCAAAAAAGTGGTTGTTTAACATGTCACTCTGTTGACGCAAAAGTAGTTGGCCCTGCATACAAAGACGTAGCAGCTAAGTACAAAGGCAAAGATATGGAAGCAAAGCTTATTGAGAAAGTTAAAAAAGGCGGTAGCGGTGTTTGGGGTCCAATTCCAATGCCAGCAAACAGCCCACAAGTAAAAGATGAAGATATCAAAACAATCGTTCATTGGGTGTTATCACTTTAATCTTAATCACAGATTAATCGCAATAAAAAAGCCAGTCCAAAAGACTGGCTTTTTTATTGCGATTAATATTTTTATTGTTTAGTAAGCTTGCTATGTTTGATTGAGTAAGCGAAGTAAATAATCAAGCCTAAGCCCAGCCAGAGGATGAATCTAGTCCAAGTTTGCTGGGGCAAAAACATCATTAATGATCCACAGGAGAGCATTCCTAATATAGGGAAGAGAGGACTGAAAGGGGTCTTAAAGGGACGAGATAATTCTGGATGTTTAGCTCGTAATACAATCACACCCAAACAAACCAATACAAACGCCGCAAGTGTCCCAATATTTACAAGCTCAGCGAGAGCACTTAATGGGACCAACCCTGCTGCTGTTGCCATAATGATGCCTGTTATCACAATTACGCGAATAGGCGTTTGAGTTTTTGGATTTACGAATGAGAGGTAAGGCGTAATTAGACCATCCCTGCTCATTGCAAGAATTATGCGAGTCAAACCGTAATATAAAACCAGCATAACAGTTGTTAAACCTGCAATAACCCCTGCAGAAACTAACGCTGATGCCCAGTTGTAGCCAATAGCCTTTAGGGCGAAGGCAACTGGATGATCTACGCCTAAAGAAGTATAAGGCACTATACCTGTAAGCAAGCCCGCTACTAAAATATAGATTAAAGTGCAAAATCCCAAAGATGCAATGATGCCTATTGGCACATCACGTTGGGGATTCTTGGCTTCTTCAACAGCAGTCGATACAGCATCAAATCCTACATATGCAAAGAACACTAGGGATGCCCCAGCGAGAACACCAACTGTTTTACCATCAGGCAATGTACTGAACCAGCCATAAGGCATAAAGGGATGCCAGTTGCTGGTATTCACATTGAATGAGGCTAGAGTAATGAAAACAATGATGGCTAAAAGTTTGATGAATACCATAGCAGTATTAAGTTGAGCACTTTGTTTAGCGCCTTTTATAAGCATTACCATTAGCAATAAAATGATGCCTGTGGCGGGTAAATTCACAATTCCGCCTAATTCCGGACTTTTGGTAAGTGCCGCAGGTAAATCTAGTCCGATGGCGGTAAGAGCGTGATTAAAATAACCAGACCAACCATTAGCGACAGCTGCAACTGATACGCTATATTCCAGTAATAAAATCCATCCGATAATCCAAGCAACAATTTCACCAAATGCTACATAGCTATATCCATAAGCGCTTCCGCATCCACCTACAGCTGCAGCAAGTTCTGCATAAGCTAAAGCTGCAAATGCGCAGGCTGTCCCAGAAATGATAAAAGATAAGACAACTGCTGGACCTGCTTGGTTGGCAGCAGCAATACCGGTAAGCACAAAAATACCAGTACCAATTATTGCGCCTACTCCAAGTAATGTAAGATCTATGGCGGTGAGGCATTTTTTTAAGCCACTGTCATGCTTTGTTGCGATATGTTTGGTCCTGAAAATTTGCTTCAAAAAGTTTTTTGACACAATTTGGCCCTTTATATTTTTAGCAGTTGGTGGGGAGTGATGAAAAAATTAAATTCGTATTAGCAACGGATTTCATATACCCAACCAATTTTTTTCAATTAAAAAATCAGTGTAAAGTTTGGCCTCAGGGGTCCCGCTTTCTGGTTTCCAATCATATCTCCATTTTACGATTGGCGGCATAGAAAGTAAGATTGATTCTGTACGCCCATTCGACTGCAAGCCAAACAACGTGCCACGGTCGAATACCAAATTAAATTCAACATAGCGTCCCCGACGATAAGCTTGAAAATCTCTCTCTTGCTCACCATAGGCTAGATCTTTACGACGTTGAACGATAGGTAAGTAAGCGCTTACAAAAGCATCGCCAATAGCTTTTAACATGGCAAAGCTTTGATCAAAACCAAGCGTGTTGAAATCATCAAAGAAAATACCACCGATTCCACGTGGCTCGTTACGATGTTTTAGGTGGAAATACTTATCGCAATCCTGTTTAAAATTACGATATAAATCCTCACCAAAAGGGGCTAATGCATCCCGGCAAACACGATGAAAATGGATAGCGTCTTCTTCAAAACCATAATAAGGAGTTAAGTCCATGCCGCCGCCAAACCACCAAATATCTTTATCTAAACCTTGCTCTGGAGATTTTGCGATAAAAAATCGCACATTCATATGTACAGTCGGTATATAAGGATTGCGGGGATGGAATACTAAGGAAACACCCATTGCTTCCCAGGCCCTTCCGGCTGCTTCTGGGTGGGCTGCAGTTGCTGCAGGCGGAAGTTTATGACCTTTTACGTGGGAAAAACCTATACCAGCTCTTTCGAACACATTTCCTTCTTCTAACATACATGATGTTCCGCCACCGCCTTCTGGACGTTGCCAACTATCATTTAAAAAATTTTTACCGTCTACAAGTTCAACTGCTTCAACAATTCTATTTTGCAGATTTTGCAGATACTCATAAACAGCGTTTGGTTTGATTTCTTGATAAGGCATTGCTTACTTTCTAAGAATTTTTCCAGTCATTAAATCTTGTATGGTAGAAGTTTTTTTGGCGCCCGCTATTTTTCCATTCAAGGTTTTGACTGATGATCCAAATCTTTTTTGACAATTTTTGCTTGTTTTTGCGGCCTGATGCCCACTTCGATTTGCGCTGGTCGAAACTAAAGCCATGCCACTATCTTTACATAATTTTGCTGTGTACGGGTGACTGCTGACGCGAATTGCAAGACTTTTATGCTGTCCCGTGAGCCATTTAGGACAATCTTTAGATGCAGGGACGATCCAAGTATGTGGTTGTTGAGGATCACGCCAAGATTGCTGCATGGTGAATATTTGTGATTGCTTGAGTGGTGCAACAAAGGCTTGTAAACGGCAGAAGGAGTCAGCAACCAAAATAAGTCCTTTGTTTTGAGGACGTCCTTTAATGCCTAAAATGCGTTTTACTGCGCGTCGATTTTTAGGGTCGCAGCCTAAACCAAAAACTGCTTCCGTTGGGTATGCAACGACCCCGCCAGACTTTAAAAAATGCCTAAGGCCGCGGGCATTCAATGTGTTTTAGCCTTTAACAGCGCGATAGCCAATGTCTTTGCGGTATTGCGCGCCCTCGAATTTGATCCCATTAAGCGCTTGATAAGCACAGTTTTGAGCATATTTCACTGTTTCACCAAGCACAGTAACACATAAAACTCGACCACCGCTTGTTACGACTTGGTCGCCAATAATAGATGTGCCAGCATGAAATACTTGCATGTCATCATTGCCAACTGGCAAGCCAGTGATTGCATCGCCGATACGAGGCGTATCAGGATAATTAGCTGATGCCATAACTACACCAAGAGCTGTTCGCCTATCCCATTCGGCTTCAGTTTTATCTAAAGTACCGTTTATTGCGTGTTCAGTGAGTTTTACTAAATCGCTTTTTAGACGCATTAAAATTGGCTGTGTTTCTGGGTCTCCCATTCGGCAATTAAATTCTAAAGTTTTAACGTCACCATTCGGACTAATCATGAGGCCGGCGTATAAAAAGCCAGTATATGGAATTCCATCAGCAGACATTCCATCAACTGTTGGCTTGATGATTTCACGCATCACTTTTGCATGAATGGTAGGTGTAATGACGGGTGCAGGTGAATATGCACCCATCCCTCCAGTGTTCGGGCCTTGGTCGCCATCACATAAGCGCTTATGATCTTGGCTCGTCGCAAGTGGCAAGATATTTTTTCCATCAACCATAACGATAAAACTTGCTTCTTCGCCAGTTAAAAATTCCTCAATTACAACTCGGGCTCCAGCGGCGCCTAGATTATTGTCTGATAACATGAAGTCAATTGCAGCGTGTGCTTCATCTAGTGACATTGCTACAATAACGCCTTTTCCAGCAGCTAAGCCGTCAGCCTTAATCACGATTGGCGCGCCCTGTGTATTTACATAGTTATGGGCTGCTTTTGCGTCTGTATATGTTGCGTAAGAAGCAGTTGGGATGTTGTGCCGAACCATGAAGGCTTTAGCGAAATCTTTAGAGCTTTCAAGTTGAGCTGCAGCTTTTGTCGGACCAAAAATTTTCAGGCCTGCTGCTCGAAACGCATCAACAACGCCTTGAGAAAGTGCGGCCTCAGGACCAACAATGGTCAGTGTGATTTGTTCTGACTTTGCAAAAGCAACTAATTCGGTTACGTCAGTGATGGGGATGTTTACCATGTCTGGGTTGAGCGCAGTGCCTGCATTGCCTGGCGCAACAAATACACGGCTGACTTGTTTGTTTTGTGCCACCTTCCATGCTAAAGCATGCTCACGTCCGCCACTACCAATAACCATGACTTTCATTATTTAATCCTAATGCTTAATTAGTGACGGAAATGACGGAAGCCCGTAAGCACCATCGCCAAGCCATGTTCATCTGCTGCAGCAATCACTTCTTCATCACGAACACTTCCTCCTGGTTGAATCACGCATGAAGCACCCGCTTCAGCAAGGACATCTACTCCATCGCGAAATGGGAAGAATGCGTCAGATGCAACTGCTGCACCTTGCAATGAAAGATTAGCGCTTTTTGCTTTTATGGCGGCAATTTTGGTGCTATCTACACGGCTCATTTGACCGGCGCCAATGCCTAGTGTCATTCCATTACCACAGAATACGATTGCATTAGATTTAACAAATTTAGCTACACGCCAAGCGAACAACAAGTCATCAAGTTGTTTTGGTGTGGGTTGTTTTTTAGTTACAATTTTGAATTGTGCTGGTGTGACATTTAAGTCATCTGGAGTTTGGATCAGCAGACCACCACCCACCCGTTTGTATTCAAGCGTATTAAGCTTGTTACCGAGGGGGACAGTTAAAATGCGGATATTGGTTTTAGCTGCAAAAATTTCTTTCGCCTCTGCTGAAACAGCAGGCGCGATTACGACCTCTACGAATTGCTTAATGACAGCTTCAGCAGCAGTTAAATCAATTTCACGATTAAAAGCAATGATGCCGCCAAAAGCTGAAGTTGGGTCGGTGCTAAATGCTTTTTGGTATGTCTCAAGCATCGTATTCCCAATTGCCACGCCGCATGGATTTGCGTGTTTTACAATCACGCAAGCAGGCACATCAAATGTTTTTACGCACTCCCAGGCGGCATCAGCATCCCCAATATTATTGTAGGAAAGTTCTTTACCTTGTAGTTGTGTGAAGCTTGCTAGCGCACCATCTGGAACAGAGGTGTCTCGGTAGAATGCGGCTTTCTGATGCGGGTTTTCGCCGTAGCGCAGGTCCATTACTTTCGTGATTTGAGTGGAGTATTTATTTGGAAATTCTTGCTTCTCACCATTGGCGGTTAAGCTGGTGAGGTAGTTACTAATCGCACCGTCATATTCTGCAGTATGTGAAAATGCTTTTTTTGCTAACATCATTCGTGTTTCAGCGCCGATAGCTCCTTTGCTTGAAGTCATTTCGCGAGCAATCACAAGGTAATCTTTGGGGTCGGTCACAATGGCGACGTGATGATAATTTTTGGCTGCGGCGCGAACCATCGTTGGGCCACCGATATCGATGTTTTCAATTGCATCTTCTAAGCTACAGCTTGGATTGGCGATTGTTTCACGAAATGGATAAAGATTAACTACCACCATGTCGATGTTAGGAATGTTTGCTTTTTGCATTGCTTCAACGTGCTCTGGCAAATCTCGACGGCCTAAGATGCCGCCGTGTACTTTAGGATGCAGTGTTTTTACTCGACCGTCTAACATTTCTGGAAAGCCAGTGTAATCGCTCACTTCTAAAACAGGAATATTGTTTTCGCGAAATAACTTTGCTGTCCCACCAGTAGATAAAATTTCCACGCCGAAGCTTTGCAAGTTTTTTGCAAACTCAAGGATGCCTTGTTTGTCTGAAACGCTTATAAGTGCTCTTTTAATGACGGCCATGATAAAGTATTTCGATAATAGTTATTTGAATGGGATAGAGTAAATAAGCTTTTTTGCTTATTCGATATTGTATTGCTGTAATTTTTTTCTTAGAGTATTTCGATTAAGTCCTAAAATTTCAGCCGCTTTGCTTTGGTTTCCGCCGGCACGTTTCATGATGTGCTCTATCATTGGCTTCTCAATACAATTGAGTACCATCTCGTAAACCGCATGTGGGGGCTGGCCATCTAGATCTTTAAAATATTCATTAAGCGCACATTCAACGCTTATTGCTAGTTCACATTTAGTTGTCATGCTGCTAACACCTCTCCTGTGGCATCTGCTTCTTCAGTGGCATATTGAATACGCATATTTTGTTGTTGCAGATGGTTAAAGAAATCATTAATCGCTGCTAATTGACTATCGATGGTTTGCAGTTGATTCATGGCGTGGCGGAAATTGGCAGAGTCTTTCAGCCCTTTTGTGTACCAAGAAATGTGTTTGCGGGCGACCCGCATGCCTGTTAAGTCGCCATAAAAATCATACAAGTCGTGAAGGTGTGCCAACATAACGCTTCGAATCTCGTTCACTTCTGGGGCAGGCATGTGTGCGCCAGTAGATAAATAATACTCAATCTCACGAAAAATCCAAGGTCTTCCTTGTGCTGCACGGCCTATCATTACTGCATCAGCTCCTGTGTAGTCTAATACAAATTTCGCTTTTTCTGGAGTTGTGATATCCCCATTAGCAATAATAGGTATACGGGTGGCTTGTTTAACTTCAGCAATGGTGTCGTATTCTGCATCTCCCATGTAGGCGCAAGCTCGCGTGCGACCATGCATGGCGAGAGCTTGCACACCAATGTCTTCAGCCATTTTAGCCACTGCAATAGCATTACGATTTTGCTTGTCCCATCCAGTACGGATTTTAAGGGTTACTGGAACATTAACGGCAGCCACTACCGCTTTTAGGATTTGCGCAACGAGAGGCTCGTCTTTTAGTAATGCTGAGCCAGCCATCACATTGCAGATTTTTTTTGCAGGACAACCCATATTGATATCAATGATTTGAGCGCCATGGTCAACATTATATTTGGCGGCTTCTGCCATCATTTTTGGATCTGCGCCTGCAATTTGAACTGAAATTGGTTCTACTTCGCCTTCGTGATTAGCCCTGCGTAAAGTCTTGGCACTGCCGTAAAGTAGGGAGTTTGAAGTAACCATTTCTGAGACGGCTAGGCCAGCCCCTAACTTCTTACAAAGCATTCGAAAAGGCCTATCTGTTACCCCTGCCATAGGTGCAACGACTAGATTGTTACGCAGTTTGTACGGACCTATATGCATTAGCGATTCAAATATGATGGGAGGTTGTCTATTTTATATGCAAATAGACTTTCTTTAAACCGAAATTAGCTTATTTTTTGAACAGCTTAGCTTGATTTTAGAAATGCCTATTTTTTAAGCTCTGACCAAGCAAATCCTAAAGATGTTATTTCTGCTTTTATTTCGATGATCGCTTGCTCAGCCAAAGTCGCATCTCCCTTCATTCCAAGCTCGATGGTGCGGCGTTCATCTAATCGAGGGAGGCTAAATAATTTAAGCTTCGGGTATTTATCAACAAAACTATTCATCAAGTCTATCAAATGACTTTCCCCAGCATCCATGACTAAAATTGATGACTCGCTTATGACTTGTTGGTGAAAAGTGTGTTGATATTTCATGTCAAGAACCCATTCCATCATAGGGTGCGACATTTGAGGAAAGCCAGGCATGAAATAATGTTGATTAAGGCTGAAGCCAGAAACTCGATTAATTGGATTTGGAATCAAATCTGCTCCTTTTGGAAAGTCTGCCATTAAAACTCTTTTTGGATATGCCGCCTCACCAAATTGAGTTTCTATTTCGGCTACGGCACCCGCATGTCTTTCTATGGGAAGATTGAGTGCTTTTCCTGCAGCTTGTCTTGTGAAGTCATCAGGTGTTGCCCCGATACCACCGAATGAAAATACAATATCATTTGTATTAAAACTTCGTTTAAACGAAGAAATTAAGCGCTCTGGGTCATCTCCCAAATATTCCGCCCAACTTAAACATAAGCCTCTTATTTTAAGTATCTCAATCGCTTTACTTAAATGTGCGTCTTGGCGCTTTCCTGAGAGGATTTCATCTCCGATGATATAAATGCCAATGTTTGGTATTTTTTCAGACATGATTAATGTGCCGCCTCCCAATTGCTGCCGACACCAACTTCCGTGAGTAATGGGACATCAAGCTTCGCAACATTTTCCATAAGCTCCGGCAGCATCCTTTTAACTAAATCTAATTCCGCTTCAGGTACTTCTAACACCAATTCATCGTGCACTTGCATAATTAGTTTTGATTTTAATTTCTGACTCAAAATCCAATTGTGAACGGCAATCATGGCTAACTTGATAAAGTCAGCAGCGGTGCCTTGCATCGGTGCATTAATAGCCGCACGCTCAGCGCCGGCACGGCGCATTCCGTTGCTACTGTTAATTTCTGGTACCCATAGACGCCTACCAAAATAGGTCTCCACATAACCTTTTTGTTTGGCAAGTTCGCGGGTATCTTGCATGTAGGCGCGAACGCCTGGATAACGTGTAAAATAACGCTCTATATAGCTTTGTGCAGCACTACGTTCAATATTGAGGTTTTGGGCAAGCCCAAATGCGCTCATGCCGTATATCAATCCAAAATTAATCACTTTTGCATAACGTCGTTGTTCGTTGCTTACTTCTTCGCGCTCGCAACCAAATATCTCTGCTGCAGTAGCGCGGTGAATATCTTCGTTATTAGCAAAAGCGCTAAGCATGCCATCGTCTTGTGAAAGATGAGCCATGATGCGAAGTTCGATTTGTGAATAATCAGCTGAAACAATCACGCTTCCAGCAGGCGCTATAAACGCTTCTCGAATGCGGCGGCCTTCGGCCGTGCGAACTGGAATGTTTTGAAGGTTAGGATCTGAGCTAGCTAAACGACCAGTAATTGCAACAGCTTGGTTGTAGTTGGTGTGAACGCGGCCAGTCTGTGCGTTAATCATTTTTGGCAGTTTATCGGTATAAGTGGATTTTAATTTTGCTAAGCCACGATATTCCAATAGCACTTTAGGTAGGGGGTAATCCAATGAAAGCTCTTGCAATACATCTTCGTCGGTAGAGGGTGCGCCGGAAGGGGTTTTTTTTGTGGGCTTAATGCCTAGCTTCCCAAACAGAATTTCTTGTAATTGCTTGGGGGACCCTAAGTTAAACGGTTGGCCAGCAAGCTCGAATGCTTGTTTTTCCAAGGCCATTAACTTAATGCCAATTTCATTGCTTTGTCTATTAAGCATCCCTTGATCGATGAGGACGCCATTACGTTCGATTGTGAAAAGCACTTCTCGTGAGGGCATTTCAATGTGGGTGTAAATAAAGCTCAACTTTTCATTCGATTGAATGGCGGGATACATTGCTTGGTGCAATTGCAACGTAATGTCCGCATCTTCAGCCGCATACTCTGATGCCACCTCTACTGTAACTTGATTAAAGCCAACTTGTTTCGCTCCTTTACCCGCAACTTCATCAAAACTAATGGTTTTGATCCCCAGATGACGCATGGCTAGGTCATCCATATTGTGAGTTTTGTGTGACTCATATACATAAGACTGCAACAAGGTGTCGTGGGCAATACCATCAAGTGCAATTCCATGATTGGC
Organism: uncultured Methylophilaceae bacterium; assembly: GCA_903953055.1. Classification (GTDB taxonomy): domain Bacteria; phylum Pseudomonadota; class Gammaproteobacteria; order Burkholderiales; family Methylophilaceae; genus Methylopumilus_A. The sequence continues at coordinate 41,161 of CAJBIA010000129.1, read as the reverse complement.
TAATACATGCTGATCGTACTTGAGATTTTGACCAACTTTTTTGATGGCTGGATTTTCTAAAATTGGTTTTATTTTAGCCAATGTTGCTGCAAAATTGAGTTGTTCTGGTGCGTCAAAGTAATCATGGGTGAGTGGTAAATAGGCACCTGAGCCAGCCTCTATGCTGAACGATATACCGACAATCTTTGCAGTCATTGGGTCTAGTGAAGTTGTCTCGGTGTCAAAGCAAACCAACGCTGCTTTGCCAATTCTATTTAGCCAAGGCTCTAAATCTAAAAAGTTTAATATGGTTACATAGTTGCGTGAGGTGACAGGTGAGTATGCAATTAGAGTTTCAGCTTCTGATGTTTTTATAGATTCGCTAGTGGGTGCAAATAAATCGCCGTTACTTGTTGGCATAGTCAGTGGCGTTATGCTCATTGATTCCCCACCAATCGTATCTAGTTCGCGACGCCAGGATTTGAAATCAAAACGTTCAAAAAGCTCAGCAAGTTTCTGCTTGTCCATTGGTCGAGGTGCAAGATCGCTTAACGATTCTTGAATGCCCACATCACACCGAATCGTAATTAGCTCACGAGCGGTTGGTAGCCATGGCAGTGCTTTACGTAAATTTTCGCCAACTGCGCCATTAATGTTATGTGCATTAGCGATAATATTTTCTAGCGTGCCAAATTCAGTAAGCCATTTAACGGCAGTTTTAGGGCCGACCTTTTCAACTCCAGGAACGTTGTCAGAAGTGTCGCCAATTAAAATAAGGTAATCAACAATGCGCTCGGGAGGCAGACCGAATTTGTTGACGACGCCTGCAATGTCAAGCACTTCATTACTCATGGTGTTCACAATAGTAACGTGTTCGTTAACCAATTGAGCGATATCTTTGTCGCCTGTAGAAATGATCACTCGAACGCCTTCACGTTCTGCTTGTTTAGCCAGTGCACCTATGACATCGTCTGCCTCTACGCCTTCTTCCATAATAAGCGGCCAGCCCATCGCTTTGATTGTTTCATGCAATGGACTAACTTGTGCACGTAAATCATCCGGCATAGAAGCACGGTTTGCTTTGTATTCAGGATAAATTTCGTCGCGGAATGTTTTGCCTTTTGCATCAAAAATACACGCGCTATAATCGGCAGGGTATTCTTTGTGAAGACGTCTCAGCATGTTGAGCACACCTTGAATTGCACCTGTAGGTTCGTTTTGCCGGTTGCGTAAATCTGGCATGGCGTGAAAGGCGCGATAGAGGTAGGATGAGCCATCTACTAACAACAATGTTTTCATATTTGGGTCTACATTATGTCTGTTGCAAAAAAAGTACCAAAAATTGCTGATCCTGACTTTCAGGGAAGCAATCAAACGGCGCACGAATCATGGCACGTATTTGAGATTATGGCAGAATTCGTTGATGCTACGGAAAGCCTTAAAGAAATCACCCCTGCGGTTTCTATTTTTGGTAGTGCTAGAACTAAGCCGGAACACCCCGATTATAAGCTTGCGGAGGAAATTGCTCGTTTGATTTCAGATGCCGGATTTAGTGTCATTTCCGGAGGTGGCCCAGGTATTATGGAGGCCGCAAATAAAGGGGCTTTTCCTGGTTTGTCACCTAGTGTTGGTCTTAATATTAAATTGCCACACGAGCAAACAACTAATCCATATCAGGAAATCGGATTGGACTTTAAGCATTTCTTTATGCGTAAAGTTATGTTTGTTAAATATGCATCAGCTTATGTTGTAATGCCAGGTGGCTTTGGTACTTTGGATGAGTTGCTAGAAGCCATGACTTTAATACAAACAGGCAAATCGCGGCGGATTCCGATTATTTTAGTTGGCTCTAAATTTTGGCGTGGTTTGGTCGATTGGTTTCGTCAGACGCTAATTGCTGACGGCATGATTGATGCTGATGATATGGGGCTTATTAAAATAATAGATAACCCGCATGAAGTTGTTGCTGCGATATTTAAGCACTATGAAACCCGTGGCTTTGAGCTCTCAGCTGCAGAACGAAAGACACAGTTGTATTTGTAGATTGAAAACGCTTTACCGGTGTGCATAGGTTTTTGATAGAATGAGTTTGTATGATTTTTTGCTAATTAAACGCGGGAACAGTATGCGTCTCAATCATTTATTTTTGCTTGTAGTGTTGCTTTTACCAATTTCAAGCCTATCTATTCAAGCGGCTAATAATAAGCCCGCCCCTGCTGATTTAGAGCCATTGCCTGAACCATTGCCTCCCCCAGGAATTATTGAGGCCAATCCTGCAGATGAGCCACAAGTGACTATCGTCAAAAAAGGTGAAACTACGGTAGAAGAATACCGTGTCCATGGGGAGCTATATATGCAAAAAATCACGCCCGCTCACGGCTCACCTTATTATTTAATGAAGCAAGATCAAGACGGAGGGTGGTCAAGATATGATGGCCCAGCAGCTCCTCTAGTTATTCCTAAGTGGGTTATTTTTAGATTCTAAATGATAAGAATATAAGGCGTAATATCCTCAATAACTTGCTCTAGGTTTAACTTAAAGTTGTCATGTCCGTATTTACTAACGTCTCCTTTGATGAATTAAAACCCTGGATATCTTCATACCCGATTGGTACTTTGCTTGAACTAAAGGGTATTGCTTCAGGGATTTCAAATACCAATTATTTTGTCACTACCACAACAGGAAGGTATGTTCTTACTTTATTTGAAGAACATGGCGCTGATGAATTGCCCTATTTTCTAAGCTTAATGACTCATTTAGCGGAACGTGGAGTGCCTTGTCCTCGCCCAGTGAAGCGCCTAGATGGTATGCAGTTGGACGAATTAAACGGAAAGCCTGCAGCAATTGTTACTTGTTTGGTTGGTCGCGATATCGAGGAGCCTTCAGTCACACAGTGTGCTGAACTTGGTCAAGTTTTGGCGAGTATGCATCTGGCAGGATCAACCTTTACTGCTAAAAATAATGACACTCGTGATTTTGAGTGGAGAGTAGCTACTGCCCATAAAGTTCTGGACTTTCTTGATAACGAAGATCAAGGGATGCTTAAAGAAACTATGCGGCGTGAGTCAGAATTAGATATTCTAGCTTTACCACAAGGGGTAATTCATGCAGATTTATTTCGTGATAATGTCTTGTTTGATGGCGAAAAGATAGGTGGGGTAATTGATTTTTACTATGCATGTCGTGGTGCTTTTTTGTATGACGTAGCAATTGCTGTTAATGACTGGTGCGTCAACAAGGATGGATCTTTGGATCCTGTTCGTGTAAAAGCATTATTAAGTTCGTACCATGCCGTTAGACCTTTTGTTCAAATGGAACGATCCGCTTGGTCAAGTATGTTGTTGATCGCTGCTTTGCGTTTCTGGCTGTCTCGTTTAAAGGATAACTTTTATCCTCAAGCAGGGGAGCTTACGCACGCTAAAGATCCGCAACATTTCCAGAAAATATTAAAATGGGGTCTTGCACATCAACCAGAAATTGTAGCGATGTGGATTTAATGCTTTTGAAATTGGGAAAAATATGACGTTTACATCAAGAGTTAAATTAGGAATAGGTTGGGTAAAGGACAGCTTGGAATTATTCAAGCAACATCCAGCAAAGTGGATGGGTCTGTCTTCTTTGTATCTGGTATTTTTCCAATTTCTACCCATTTTATTGCTAGGAATTATTGAGAGTATTAACAAAGCGCACGGCTCAATTTTTATTTTGTTTTTTGTTGGGGCGTTGGGCTTAGCCTTAACATTTAGCTGGCCAATATTTACTTCATTGGTGATAGGAGTTTGTCGCGAAACTCACGCTGAAAGGGCAACTCCTGTAAGAGAAGTTTTTCATAGGGTGAAGCCGCATGTTAAGCAATTGGTTTTCTTGGGAGTTGCCTTTTTTGTTTATCGATTAGTTATGATCGGTTTAACTGAAGGAGATATTCAAGCGCTAGATATCCAAAAGATGGATAAAGAAGTAATGCCGATTGGCTTTTGGTGGTTAATGTTGAAGTTATTGGTATTGCAAGTCCCTCTTTTGTTAGCAACTTGGTACTCACCATTATTGATTTCCTATCATCAATATTCAGTGTTTAAGTCTATTGGACATAGCGTTTGGGCGGCATTGCATAATATTACGGCATTGATTACGGCATGGATAACGTTAACATTGGCTGTTGTTGGAGTAATGTTGTTGCTTGGCCTGGTGATTGGCATTGTTGCTATTTTTGCTAAAGGCCTTGCCGCATTTTTAGGTATGCTGCTTATTATGTTTGTGTCTTTGATGGCAACAGCATTCTTGTTTTCAATCCAATACTTTAGCTTCTTGTCTATGTACTATAATAAAGGCGAGGATTTCGTCAGCTAAGTTTATTTATTAAGCTTTAGGTATGTAAAGCTAGTGGCTGGTTAGACCTTTTCTAGCTTGGCATATTCCATCGCAAGCCATTTTAAACCTTCGCGTCCAAAGTTGATTTGGATTCGCATATCACTTGCATTTCCTTCGTAACTTACTACTACTCCCTGCCCAAATTTGGCATGTGATACAGCCTGGCCTATTTTCCAGGGCATGGCAGACTTTTGCTCACTGCTAATTGTAGATGACAAATTCTGGTAGTTGATTTCATAACTGGTTGACATCATTGGCTTTTGAGCCTGGCGGCTGTTTAGGCGTTTCAATAGCTCGTCAGGAATTTCATCTAAAAAACGTGATGCAATTCCGTATCGGATTTGACCATGCAACATACGGCTTTGCGCGTGACTTAGGTATAGTCGTTGTCTAGCGCGTGTTACTGCTACATACATCAAACGGCGCTCCTCTTCCAAGCCGTTATTCTCGTATAAGCTGTTTTCGTGAGGGCACAAGCCCTCTTCAAGACCGCTTATAAATACGGCCTTGAATTCCAGACCTTTAGCCGCGTGTACTGTCATTAGCTGAAGGGCATCGGTACCAACATCTGCTTGATGTTCACCAGCTTCAAGGCTGGCATGGGTTAAGAATTCAGTGAGGCCATTACTATTATCTTCTAGTGCGTCGCTGTTGTTATTCATAAAACTAACAGCGGCATTAATCAGTTCGTCTAAATTGGCAATACGATCTTCGCCTTCTTTTTCTAGCTGATAATAGTTCTTAAGACCAGACATCGTAGTTGCAATTTCAGTCATTTCTGTCAGTGTTAAGCCGTTGGCATCGTTTTGCATTTGTTTAATTAATGCCACGAATCCTTCTAATCCTTTACCTGGGCGACCATTACCGACATTGTTGATAGCTGCTTGCCATAAGCTGCAGTCCTGCGCTCGGGCTGACTCTTGAAGTTGCTCCAAGCTTCTGGCACCGATCCCGCGGGTAGGAAAATTAATTACACGCAATAAAGCGATGTCATCTTCTGGGTTATTTATCAGACGTAAATATGCCATCGCATGTTTGATTTCGGCGCGTTCAAAGAAGCGAAGACCGCCATAAACACGATACGGAATATTATTTGAAAATAAAGCATGTTCAATTACGCGAGATTGGGCGTTAGAGCGGTAGAGTAGGGCGATATCATTTAGTCCCCAGCCCTCGTTGTGTAGCATTTTTACTTCATCAACAATAAAGCTGGCTTCGTCTATGTCGTTATAGGCTTGGTAAAGCCTTACAGGCTCTCCCTTTCCAGCCGACGTCCATAAATTTTTGCCTAAGCGGTTTTTGTTGTTGCTTATTATTGCATTCGCGGCATCCAAAATGTTGCTATGAGAACGGTAGTTCTCTTCTAGTTTGACGATATTTTGTACTTTAAAATCCACTTCAAAATCACGCATATTGCCCACGCGTGCGCCGCGGAATGCGTAGATCGATTGGTCATCATCACCCACCGCAAAAATGCAATTATTAGGATCACCTTCGTTCACTCTTGCAAAAAGCTTAAGCCACATGTATTGCAACTTATTGGTGTCTTGAAACTCATCGACCAGGATATATTTAAATCGGTCTTGGTAATGCTTCCGAATGTTATTATCGCGGCTTAAAAGCTCGAAGCAGCGCAATAACAACTCTGCAAAATCTACAACGCCTTCGCGTTGGCATTGCTTGTCATACTCTTCAAAAATCTCACGCATTCTCTGTGAATGTGGGTCGTAAGCATCTACGCTGTGGGCTCGTAAACCTTCTTCTTTACAGCTGTTGATGTAACCCATCACTTGTTTTGGTGGGAATTTTTCGTCATCAACATTCATTACTTTCATCAATCTTTTGATGGCAGAAAGTTGGTCGGCAGTATCCAAAATCTGGAAAGTGCTAGGCAACAAAGCTTCACGGTGATGGGCTCTCAATAATCGATTGCAAAGGCCATGGAAAGTTCCAACCCACATGCCTCGCGTGTTAATTGGTAACATCGCGGTAAGCCGCGTTAGCATTTCTTTAGCTGCTTTATTGGTAAACGTTACCGCTAATAGCCCAGTCGGTGAAATTTGCCCAGTTTGAATAAGCCAAGCAATCCGGGTGGTAAGCACACGCGTTTTACCGCTACCTGCACCAGCTAAAATCAGCGCAGATTGGTGAGGTAACGTGACCGCTTCTAACTGCTTGTTGTTGAGTCCATTAAGGAGTAAGTTTTGAGGTTGGTTTGATGTTGTCATGAGGAGATTATCGCAGGTCACCGTTGCTTCGAGAACAGTTTAAGTGAGATTAAATGCTTATGTGCGGCTAGAAATTGGGAATTTACTTTTATGTTAAATATTTTGGAACTATAGTAAGGAGCTATTAGTCAGAATTAGCACGACAGAGATGTTGAGCGTTCAATGAACTATCAAGTCAATGTCCCACGCTTCCCTCCCTTAGCGTGGAGCCTATTTAGGCATTTTGCCCCAACTAAGAAGCTTAGTTGGGGTTTTTTTTAAAGTTTGCAGGCAATTAAAAAGCCCCTTGCGGGGCTTCTCAATTTAAAGCTTTTTGCTAATGATTCAGCAAAAATTACATCATACCGCCCATTCCACCCATGTCGCCGCCACCCATTGCTGGGGCGTCTTCTTTAGGTAATTCAGCAATCATACAATCAGTTGTAAGCATCAATCCAGCAACTGAAGCAGCATTTTGTAGTGCAGAACGCGTTACTTTAGTTGGATCTAATACGCCCATCTCAACCATGTCGCCATAAGTTTCGTTGGCAGCATTGTAACCGTAGTTACCTTTGCCAGCAGCTACATTGTTCACAACCACTGATGGTTCACAACCAGCATTTTGAACGATTTGACGTAATGGCTCTTCAACTGCGCGCAATACGATCTTCACGCCAGCGTCTTGGTCATGGTTTTCACCTTTTACTTTAGCAATTGCATCACGTGCACGAATCAATGCTACCCCGCCGCCGGCAACAATACCTTCCTCAACCGCAGCGCGTGTTGCATGCAACGCGTCTTCCACCCGTGCCTTTTTCTCTTTCATTTCGAGTTCAGTAGTAGCACCAACTTTAATTACAGCAACGCCACCTGCTAGTTTTGCAACACGCTCTTGCAATTTTTCACGGTCATAGTCACTTGTTGCATCTTCAGCTTGTTTCTTCACTTGGTCGATACGCGCTTTGATGTTGTCTTCATTGCCAGCACCATCAATGATGATGGTATTTTCTTTACCTACTTCGATACGCTTTGCTTGACCTAGGTCTTCCAACTTAATGTTTTCAAGTTTTAAGCCTAATTCCTCAGCTATCACAGTACCGCCAGTCAAAATGGCGATATCTTCAAGCATGGCTTTACGACGATCACCGAAACCTGGTGCTTTAACTGCACAAGTTTTTAGGATGCCTCTGATATTGTTAACTACTAATGTTGCTAAAGCCTCGCCATCGATGTCTTCAGCGATAATCAATAATGGACGACCTGCTTTAGCTACTTGTTCAAGTGCTGGAAGCAAATCACGGATGTTAGAGATTTTCTTGTCATATAAAAGCACAAATGGATTGTCCATTAACGCGATTTGACGTTCTTGGTTGTTGATAAAGTATGGAGATAGGTAGCCACGATCAAATTGCATACCTTCAACTACGTCAAGTTCATTTTGTAGACCTGAACCATCTTCGACTGTAATTACACCTTCTTTACCTACTTTGTCCATTGCGTCAGCAATGATTTGCCCAACTGATGCATCTGAGTTGGCTGAGATAGAGCCAACTTGAGCGATTTCTTTGCTGGTTGTACATGGCTTAGATTGTGATTTTAAATCAGCAACCGCCGCCTCAACTGCTTTGTCGATGCCACGTTTTAAGTCCATTGGGTTCATCCCAGCCGCAACAGATTTCATGCCTTCGCGGATGATTGCTTGTGCTAATACCGTTGCAGTTGTTGTGCCGTCACCAGCGATGTCGTTAGTTTTACTTGCAACTTCTTTTACTAATTGGGCACCCATGTTTTCGAATTTATCTTTCAATTCAATTTCTTTAGCAACAGACACGCCGTCTTTAGTGATAGTTGGAGAGCCGTATGAACGCTCCAAGACCACGTTGCGGCCTTTAGGGCCTAAAGTTACGCGTACTGCGTTAGCTAAAATATTCACACCATTCACCATTTTTTGGCGAACGTCATCACCAAATCTTACGTCTTTAGCAGCCATCTTAAATCTCCTAAATTGCTTACTTTAATTACTAAAAATTCTTTATAAAGTTCGAAGCGATTAAGCCTCGATTACACCCATAAGGTCTGACTCGGTCATGACCAAAAATTCGTTACCATCAATTTTCACAGTTTGGCCAGCATATTTACCAAACAGCACTTTGTCGCCGACTTTAACGTCAAGTCCAATTACTTTGCCGTTATCATCTTTCTTGCCTGGGCCAACAGCAATTACTTCACCTTGGTCTGGCTTCTCTGTTGCTGTATCTGGGATCACAATGCCAGATGCAGTTGAACGAACTTCTTCTAGACGCTTAACAATTACGCGATCGTGTAAAGGACGAATTTTCATAAACGAACTCCTTAAATAAATGAATAAAAAACGAATAACAAAAATCTTGGGGTGCATTTTAGCACTCCAGTCCATTGACTGCTAATACTTTGGGGCGAGGTCTACGAATTTCAAGAGCTACCAGTAATTTTTCTTAGATCTTTAAAAATGCCTGATTAAATTTAACGCAATCAGCGATAATAAGTACGCAGGCGGTTTGGTTTATTAAAGATAGGCATTGAGTGTGGGATTTGATAAAAACAATGCAGAATTTATGTTAAAAAATTAATTCATAGCGCTGAAAGATTCTTTTGAAGAATAAAGATTTACTTGAACGTAGCCTAATGGCTGTGTGGCATCCATGCACACAGATGAAAGTCCACGAAACCTTGCCATTGTTGCCGATTGCCAGTGGCGAAGGAGTATGGCTCACTGATTTTGAGGGAAATCGTTATTTAGATGGTGTAAGTTCATGGTGGGTGAATTTATTTGGTCATAATGAGCCGCGAATTAAAACTGCAATTAACGAACAGCTTAGTAAATTAGAGCATGTGATGCTTGCTGGTTTTACTCATGAACCCGTTGTACAGTTATCCGAAAAGCTTGGGGAATTAACGCAGTTGGGGCATTGCTTTTATGCATCTGATGGGGCCTCTGCCACTGAAATAGCCCTAAAGATGAGCTTCCACTACTGGCGTAACATTGGCCAGCCAGAAAAAAATCAATTTTTAAGTCTGAAAAATAGCTATCACGGCGAAACTATTGGGGCGTTATCCGTGACGGATGTGGCAATTTTTAAAGATACATACGCGCCACTGTTGCGTCAAAGTGTTCAAATGCCATCACCAGACTTTCGTTTCGCTGAGACTGGTGACGATAGAAGCGCAGAAACTTTTGCGCTTGGTTGCGCTAATTTTTTAGAGACATATTTAAAAGAAAATCATTCGAAAATTGCCGCTTTTATTATCGAACCGTTAATTCAATGTGCAGCTGGGATGGGAATGTATGATCCGATGTACCTTAAACGTGCACGAGAAATCTGTTCACAGTATCAGGTGCATTTGATTGCTGATGAAATTGCCGTTGGATTTGGGCGAACTGGAACAATGTTTGCCTGCGAGCAGGCAAACATTAAACCTGATTTCATTTGTCTTTCAAAGGGTATTACTGGGGGGTATTTGCCGCTATCGGTAACTCTAACGACGGATGAGGTTTATGAAGCTTTTTACGATGATAGTGTTTCACGCGGGTTCTTACATTCGCATAGTTACACAGGAAATCCTCTGGCTTGCAGTGCGGCTCTTGCGACCTTGGCAATTTTTGAAAAAGACGATGTTTTGCGTAAAAATAGAACCAAGACCGAGTATATAAATCAACAACTCTCTACATGGGATAGTTTGCCAATTGAACATCTTCGCAATAAAGGTATGGTCTGGGCATTTGATGTAAAAACAAAAAATAAGGAATTCCAACAAAATTTTTATCAACAAGGCTTGGCTCAGGGTTTGTTGCTTCGTCCGATTGGTAATACCGTTTACTGGATGCCCCCTTACGTGATTAGCCAAGATGAAATCGACTTCATGCTCAATACTACAAAGCAATTGTTAGCGGTATGCGCTTAATTACGACTATTTTTTTGGCTGTTTTTTGTGGGGTTTCTTTCGCGCAGACTGATGATGTAAAAGGTTTGCCGATGACAGTCATACAATCGCTTCAGTTAGAGGGAGTGCCTTTAGAAAACGTCAGTATTTATGTGCAGCGAGAAGATGCCGCCCAACCTCTGTTGGCATTTAAAGCCGACGTTCCCCGTAATCCGGCATCGGTTATGAAACTGGTAACGAGTTATGCCGCGCTTGATTTGTTGGGTCCAGCCTATCGCTGGAAAACCCAGTTTTATGGATTGAACATTCCTGAACAAGGCAAGTTGCAAGGTGGAATTTGGTTAAAAGGATTTGGCGATCCCTCCCTTAATACAGCAGATCTATTCGAGGTAGCGAGTGAGTTGAAACAAAAGTTTCATATGGATGAAATTTGTTGTCAAATTTTCTTAGATAACAGTGCATATGTGCCGCAAATTTTTGATGCTTCCGCATTTGATGGCAAGCCGAATCGCGTCTATAACGCTCCAGCCGAAGCATTGATGGTAAATCAGCAAGCTGTTCGCTTAAAGTTGATTCCAAGTGATGGAAAAGTAATTGTTGTTTCTTATCCCAATTGGGAATGGTTGATTAAGCGTATTGATATTAAGCCTGTTGCTGATGATTGTGGGGATTGGAAAAACGGCCTACAAATTAAGCGTGATGGTCGCGTCTTAAATATACGTGGCGAATACCCTGTGAGTTGCGGAGACAAGTATTTGGATGTCAATTGGCAGGGAAGTGAATATGTTGGCGATCTTTTTTATAGCGCGTGGGAGAAAACTGGTGGACGCTGGACGCAGCATGATAAAACTCAAAGTATAGTTTCTAATGTGCCTATGAACGCACTTTTATTAACTGAACATGCCTCGCCAACTTTGGCTGAAACGCTGCGTGAAATGAATAAAACTAGTAACAATGTCATGGCTCGATCGGTTTACTTAAGCTTGAGTCGTGTAAATGATCAATCTCAAATTGCATCAACGAGTAAAAGTGAGCAGGTGATTAAAGGGTGGCTAGAAAGTAAGGGATTTAATTTTTCTGAGATGGTGCTAGAAAATGGCGCGGGTCTTTCACGGATTGAGCGTATTAGTGCTTCGCATTTGGGTACGTTGTTGCGAGATGCCTACCACAGTCCAGTCATGGCTGAACTGATAGCTTCATTGCCTATTTATGGGGTGGATGGTTCATTAAGTAAACGTAAAGATGGTGTTTTGTATGGTCGCGCGCATTTAAAAACAGGTTCGCTTGAAAATGTACGAAGCATTGCGGGCTATCTTTTAGATGCAAAAGGTCGTTATTGGTCTGTAGTATTTATAGCTAATGGAGTCAAATCAGAGGCCACAAAGCCAGCCCAAGAAGCCTTGTTGAACTGGATATATTTGCAAGAATAAACTTAGTTTTATTGGGTTGAAGCAAACATGTCGGGTATGATATTCAATATTTTTTAATTGGGAGCGCCGTATGAAAAAAAGTATGTTGATGGCAAGTGCTTTAATCATTGCTATGCTCACTATGACTGGTTGTAAAGCCGATTCAAAGACATCTACTAAGGAAACTGCAATGACACAAAATGTAACAGAACTCGTTAAGAAAGATACAGTAATGGGCGAGGGTCGCGAAGCAGAGGCTGGATTTAATGTGACTGTAAACTACACAGGCTGGCTGTATGATCCTAGCAAACCAGATGGTAAAGGGACTAAATTTGATAGTTCTTTAGATCGTCGTGAGCCGTTTGTATTTTTTTTAGGTGGTGGCCAAGTGATCCAAGGTTGGGATGAAGGTTTTGCAGGGATGAAAGTGGGCGGGAAACGCACCTTGATTATTCCACCTCATATGGGCTATGGAGCGAACGGAGCTGGTGGCGTGATTCCACCAAATGCAACTTTGATTTTTGATGTTGAGTTGCTAGGTATTAAGTAGCTTATTTTTGACAAAGGCAACACAATGAAAGTACGAATAAAGTGGGTTGAGGACGTCTGTTTCATGGGGGAGACAGAATCTAGTCATGCAGTCATTATGGATGGTTCCCCAGAGATCGGTGGACGAAATCTTGGTATGCGTCCGATGGAAATGTTATTGGTAGCGATGGGCGGTTGTTCTTCTATTGATGTAGTGACGATCCTCAAAAAGTCTCGTCAATCCATCACTAATTGCGTTGCTGAAATTACTGCTGAACGTGCAGATGAAATCCCAAAAGTATTTACCAAAATTCATGCGCATTTTGTTGTGACTGGGAATAACCTAAATGCAATTCAAGTTGAGCGTGCTGTCAACTTGTCGGCTGAGAAATATTGCTCAGCCTCGATTATGTTGGGAAAAGCTGCGGAAATGAGCCACAGCTTTGAAATAAAAGAAGCTGAGTAGCTTTTAGTTAGATGATTCAATGATTGAAACAGTGAGCCCCTCACCTGTTTCAATCACCTCAAATAGTCGGTCAATATTTGGATGCTTGCCCGGATTTTCTTCGGCGTCTTGTGTGTGTTCTGCATAAATCTTCAAACCATCTTTTGCCGCATCTTTATTGATGCAGCTCCATTTTTTAAATAGATGATGATATACCTTCACAGAACCTTGGCTGCCTGGTTTGTTTTCAATCACGCCTGCATTTGACCCATCAGCTTTAGCCAATTCAATCTTTTGAATATGTTCGCTGTTTTCTAAAGTGGCTAAAATTTCGCTAAATTTCTTCATGTGTCTTTGCTTACGCTTTCTTTTTTACGATTGATCTATAAATAGTAGGTGGTTGATGTCATGACCCTTGACATGCCTTGCATGGCCGACCGCACAGGGATTGGCAACTTTACCCCGCCTAATTGAATGGCAGTGGCTGCATGTTCTGCTTCGTCTGTTTTCATTTGTTTTAAGATGGCACGACTTTTATCGTCATCGGCAGGCAATTCATCTAAATGACGATTGAGATGTTCCCCTACTTGACGTTCCGTTTCCGCTAAAAATCCTAGATTCCATTTATCACCCAGCGCCCCAGCGATGGCGCCTAATGTGAATGAACCTGCATACCAAATGGGGTTAAGGAGGCTGGTGCGACCACCAAGTTCTTGAATACGTTTTTCGCACCAAGCTAAATGTTCAGTTTCTTCTTTTGAGGCTTGCTCTAAGGCAAGTACGGTTTGAGAGTTCTTAGCAGTAAGCGCTTGACCGTTATAAAGCGCTTGCGCACAAACCTCACCACAGTGGTTTATGCGCATTAAGGCTGCGGCATGACGTTTATCGTTTGGGCTTAATTCAGTGGTTTGAGCAATATTTTGGTCTGGATGTGGGCGAACGCTATGCGCGTTTGCAGCTAAGGTTTTTAAGCCTTTGTCAAATTCAATAATTAGACGATCTAGCATATGCTCACACCATTTTTGGTCTTAATAAAACGAATAATGAGAGCAAGTATGACTTGCTCTCAAGGGTATTATTTATTTCTTACTGGGCGATAAAATGTCGATACCTTTTAGCAAGTTAACCGCCTGCATAAATTGGTAATCAGTTTTTGTACCAGCTTCCATAGGTGTTTTATCTGAAAGTTGCTTTTCATCTTTTTTCAGGGTTGGCGGTTTTGGTGTTTCTTTAGCAGGTGCTTCAGCTTCTTTAGGGTTTGACAAGTGATTGCTTAAATCAGCTTCGCGCAAGTTCATGCCTTGTTCAGCGGTGTTGATAGTTGCATCCTCTACTACGATATCAGGTACGATCCCTTTTGCTTGAATAGAACGGCCATTTGGGGTGAAGTAACGTGCTGTGGTGAGCTTAATAGCTGTGCCGTTGTTCATTGGCAAGATAGTTTGCACAGAGCCTTTGCCAAAACTTTGTGTGCCCATGATCACAGCACGTTTATGATCTTGCAACGCCCCAGAAACAATTTCTGAAGCCGAGGCAGAGCCACCGTTAATCAATACCACCATCGGCACTGTTTTAATATCCGCTGGTAAGTCGGCTAAAAAATCGCCTGTTTCTCCACCACGTGAATAATTTGCTGGATTAGCTGTTAGGCGCATTTTTGCATCTTCTGTTCGGCCTTCTGTATAAACTACAAGCGCATCTTTAGGAATGAAGGCAGCGCTGATCCCTACTGCTGCAGTAATCAAGCCGCCTGGATTGTTTCGTAAATCTAAAACTAAGCCTTTAAGCGGAACTTTGTTTTGCTCACGTAATGCCTTGATTGCTTTCGCTAAATCTTCTGCTGAGTGCTCTTGGAATTGTGTAACTCGGAGATATGCATAGCCAGGCTCAGGTAGCTTGTATTTCACGCTTTGAGTTTTGATGATGGCACGTATTAATGTGATGTAAATCGGTTTGTTTTCGCCTTTGCGTAAAATTGTAAGTTTGATAGAGGTGTCTGGTTTTCCCCGCATTAATTTAACAGCATCGTTGAGCGACATTCCTTTGACCAATTTTTCGTCCAATTGCATTATCAAGTCACCTGATTTAACTCCGGATTTGAATGCCGGAGAGTCTTCGATTGGGGAGATGACTTTTACCAAACCGTCTTCCATGCCTACTTCAATACCTAGGCCTCCAAACTCACCCTGTGTTCCAGCTTGGAGGTCTTTGAATCCGTCTACATCTAAGAATGAAGAGTGAGGATCTAAGCCCGTTAACATGCCATTGATTGCCTCGTTAATCAGTTTTTTATCTTCTACCGTTTCAACATAATCACTTTTGATTTTGCCGTACACTTCGGCAAAGGTCCGAAGCTCTTCTAAAGGCAGTTGGGGTTTGGTCTCTTTTTCAGCGACTGCTGGATAGTTAAGGCTTAGCGTGATTCCTATTACTGCACCTATGACCACTAAACTGATTTTTTCAAATTTTGTACGCATTAAATAAAAATTCCTTCATTGACTTTTTTAAACTGCTAATCCCCTGTAATGGGAACATTAAAATGATGGTTGAGATAATATCGTGTTGCGCTAGTTTAACCAATTGAAATAACATGGCGTCAAACATTTTTTGCACATAAAGGTCTCATGGAACACAAAGTGAACCAGCTTGAAATCGAGTATTGTACGCAATGTCATTGGTTGCTACGTGCTTCTTGGATGGCGCAAGAACTACTAACTACTTTTAACACAGACATCACAAGCCTTGCGCTAGTTCCTGGTTCTGGCGGTATTTTTGAGGTCCGATTGAATGGCTCAGTCATTTTTTCTAGAAAAGAAACAGGTCGTTTTCCCGAGTCTAAAGAGCTTAAACAATTGATCCGTGACCTCATTGACCCGGAGAGGGTGCTTGGACATAGTGATAGATAAACTTATTAGTTACTTTGCGGACTGATTGAGATCTGTACTTGCAAGCTCTTTTGCATCAACACGGCGAGCACCAGTAAAACGTTTTGACCAATAATTATCATTCATGTCTGATACGCTAATGCTACTTCCAGCACTTGGTGCATGAATGAACCGATTATTACCTACATAAATTCCCACATGGGAATACACAGATTTCATGGTGTTAAAAAACACCAAATCCCCAGGTTCCAATTCTTTTTCATTTATCTTTTGCCCAACTTGACTCATTGCGTTGGCGCCGTGTGGCAAGGTTAGGTTAGCTGCTTCTTGGAATACATAACGGACAAAACCACTACAATCAAATCCTGAGTCTGGATTAATGCCGCCGTATTTATACTTCACGCCAGTTTGGCTTAGAGCATGCAGAATGATTTCTTGGGCGGTGCTTGTCCATGAATTGTTCGGTTCACTTTCTACAGTAGTCTTTGGTGCTGTTGATGCCTCATCATTGCTTTGTGACAAGAAAGGAAAATCAAACGCTAACGCGATACTAGGCATGTTCAGCATGAAGCTAAATGCTGTGGCTAATAAGATTTTTTTCAAATTTATCATTAGGATATTATATGGTGAAGAGAGGGTTTTTCCTATAAAAACTATTACCGCTTGTGGTTGTTTGTGTTGTAAAGAAGGGGTGACAGGGGTGAAGCTAGTGCCGATTACTGCTATAGTTCTTAGATTTTTTCTAGTACCTATTTCATGAAAACCACGCGCCGCCATCTTGAACTGCTTTCTCCTGCTAAAAATGCTGATTTCGGCATTGAGGCCATCAATCATGGCGCAGATGCGGTTTATATTGGTGGCCCAGCTTATGGCGCGCGCGCAAAGGCTCCCAATTCGGTTGAGGATATTGCAAAGCTTGTAAAACATGCGCATCGATTTAATGCAGAAGTTTTTGTTACGCTTAACACAATTTTCCATGACAATGAATTAGAAGGTGCAAGAGCAATTGTGTATCAGCTTTACGATGCAGGGGTAGATGCGCTAATTGTCCAAGATATGGGTTTGATAGAAATGGATTTGCCTCCTATTCAGTTGCACGCCAGTACGCAAACTGATATCCGTACTATTGAAAAAGCTAGATTTTTGGACCAAGTTGGCTTTTCGCAGATTGTATTAGCTCGCGAACTCGACTTAAAAACCATCCAGCAAATCTCTGATGTGACCACATGTAATTTAGAGTTCTTTGTCCATGGCGCTTTGTGCGTTGCATTTAGCGGACAATGTTTTATAAGTCATGCTCATACTGGAAGAAGTGCGAATCGTGGCGAATGCTCCCAAGAATGCAGATTGCCTTATCGTTTAGAAGATTCTCAAGGGCGCGTGATTGGCAACGACAAGCATTATTTGTCAATGAAAGATAATGATCAAAGTGTCAATTTGCGTGCTTTGATTGGTGCGGGAATTAGCTCTTTTAAAATTGAAGGTCGCTACAAAGATTTACCTTATGTGAAGAATGCGACCGCCCATTATCGTCAGCTTTTGGATGAGATTTTGATAGATATGCCTGAATACGCAAAAACATCAACAGGCTTAACGACTTTTAGTTTTAGACCTCAACCTGAAAAAACTTTCAATCGCAGTGCGACCGATTATTTTGTTAATGGTCGAAAAGCCGATATTGGCGCTTTTGATACGCCGAAATTTTCAGGCGAGGAAGTTGGAAAGGTTACCAAAGTCATGAAAGATCACTTTGAAGTTGATAGCCAAATTGACCTTCATAATGGTGATGGCTTGTGTTTCTTTGATGTCCATAAAGAGCTTGTAGGTATGCGTATCAACACAGCTGAAGGAAAGCGTTTGACACCAAATGAAATGCCAGAAGATATGCGACGTGGTATGACGATTTACCGTAATCGTGATCACGCTTTTATGCGCCTACTGGAGAAAGATTCGGCGATTCGAAAAATCCCAGTCGATATGCAGCTTTATGAAACGCCAGAAGGCTTTGAATTAAGTGTGACTGATAGTGACGGATTGGGCGTGACGGTATTTTGTAGGATCGAAAAACAGTCAGCACAGCAAGTTGAAAAAGCTGAAGAGAGTTTGCGTGAGAATTTGGCAAAATTGGGCGGCACTGATTTTGTTGCAAAAACAATCTCACTGAATTTGTCGCAACCTTGGTTCGTGCCGGCGTCGACCATTAATGGCCTCAGGCGCAATGCCATAGAACAATTGGCGCAAGTGCGTACAGAAAGCTATAAGCGCCCTGAAAAAAGATTGCCAGTTAACCCGCCGGCTATTTATCCTGAAGATACTTTGAGTTATCTTGCCAATGTTTACAACAAAAAAGCGCGTGTTTTTTATGAAAAACATGGGGTGAAAATGATTGCTGCGGCTTATGAAGCGAATCAAGAGCTCGATGAAGTGCCGTTGATGATTACCAAGCATTGTTTACGATTTAGTCATGGCATGTGCCCAAAAGAGGCTAAGGGCGTAATTGGCGTACAAGGCACTGTAACTGCCGAGCCGATGACTTTGATTAACGGCAATGACAAATTTACACTTAAATTCGATTGCAGGCCTTGCGAAATGCACGTGATGGGTAAAATTCGTAAACCCGTGCTTCAAATGCAACCGCCTCAGCCGTTGCAGTTTACTCCGCGCAATAAATGAATGTTAAAAACTTAAGGTGCTGGATTCATCATTCGCAAATGTAGGTTTTCAATCTCAAGCATTACTTCAGGAGATAATTGTGTGTTCCAGGCAGCGATGTTTTCTTTGAGCTGATTCATGGTCGTTGCACCAATAATTGTGCTACTGACAAACCAGCGATGATATACAAAAGACAAAGCCAATTGCGTTGGTGTTAAGCCATTAGATCTCGCTAACTCTGCATAAGCCCTACTTGCTGGAATCACATTAGGTTTTTTATACCTTTGCGCATAGCCTTGGAACATTGTCACACGACCTTTAGCCGCAGGATCATCAATGTATTTTGCAGATAAGTGCCCAAATGCCAAAGGGGAATAAGCTAATAAACCTACGCTTTCGCGGAATAGAACTTCAGACATTCCAAACTCCATGCCGCGATTAAGTAAGTTGTAGCAGTTTTGTACGGTTGCAACGCGAGGCAAATCATATTCTCTCGCAATTCTGAGAAATTCCATCAAGCCCCAAGGTTGCTCATTTGAGAGGCCTATGTACCGGACTTTTCCTTCCTTAACTAACGCTGCCAACGTTTCTAATTGATTCCGAATCGTAACCCATTCCTTGCGTTCTCCTTCACCCAGATTGCCTGAAACATATTCATTTTCTGGGTCAAATAGATATTGCCCAAACATTGGAACATTCCGCTCAGGCCAATGTAATTGGTAAATGTCGATATAGTCAGTTTGCATACGTTTAAGCGAGCCCTCAATTGCCATGCGAATGTTTTCTCTATCTAATTTGGGTGGGCCGCCACGTATCCAATCCATACCGCGTCTTGGGCCTGCTACTTTCCCCCCTAGAATAATCTTGTCGCGGGGCTGCTTTTTTATCCAATTTCCGATAATTGTCTCGGTGCGTGTATAAGTCTCTGCTTTCGGTGGCACAGGGTACATTTCAGCAGTGTCGATAAAATTAATACCTTGTGATATTGCATAATCAAGCTGGTCAAAGGCTTCTGCTTGGGTATTTTGGTCACCATAAGTCATGGTACCCAAGCAGATAGAAGAAATATTTAAGTCAGTATTCGCGATATTGCGGTATTGCATGTTTTGCCTATTAGTTATTTCAAGATGAATTGAATTGTACGCTTTAAAAAACAAAAAATAAGTCGTGGTGAGCGCAGATCAGAATATAAAAGCATTACAATTGCGACTCGCTTTTTATCGCATACTTTTCGAAAGCCAGCTTTGTCAGCGTCAGATTCAAAATTGAATTTTATTTTTTCCGAAAAAGGGCCGCTTGCCCAGAGTGTCGCCGGATATCGCGCGCGTCAACAACAGCTAGAAATGGCGTTGGCAATTGAAACCGCGATTCAAGAAAATAAACAATTAGTGGCTGAGGCGGGTACAGGGACGGGTAAAACCTTTGCTTATTTGGTCCCAGCTCTACTTTCTGGCGGAAAGGTGATCGTTTCAACGGGGACGAAAACCCTACAAGACCAATTATTTCATCGTGATTTGCCTGCTGTGCGGGATGCGCTCAAAGTCCCTGTGACAGTTGAAATGCTTAAAGGTCGAGCTAATTATGTTTGCCACTTCCATTTGGAACGCTCAGCCAACGAGGGACGTTTTGTTTCACGTGAGGATGCTAATTACGTGCATATTATTCGTAATTTTGTTGAAAATAATAAAACAGGTGATAAAGCAGAACTGATTGAAGTGCCAGAAAACTCTACTATTTGGCCAAGTGTAACCTCGACAAGGGATAATTGCTTGGGGCAAGAATGTAATTTTTACAAAGATTGCTTTGTAATGGAAGCTCGCAAACGTGCTTTAGCTGCTGATGTTGTTGTAGTTAATCATCACCTATTTTTTGCGGATGTGATGTTACGTGATGAGGGAGTGTCGGAATTATTACCCTCAGCTAATACCATCATTTTTGACGAAGCTCATCAATTGCCTGATGTAGCGGGATTATTTTTTGGAGAAGATGTATCGACTAGTCAGTTTTTAGAGTTAGCTCGTGATGCCGAGGCGGCATACATCACTACTGCAAAAGATTGTCCTGCATTGCAAGAAGCCGCAAATGCACTGGAAAAATCAGTGCGTGATTTTAGGTTGGTATTTTCTTATGAAGGCTCACGAATGCCGGTAAAAAAAGCACTTGCTCTTGATAACTTTGTCCTTGCTTTTGCTGACATGCAAGACAAAATGCAAGCGCTCACTATGGTGCTTGAAACACAAGCTATGCGGGATCCTGCAATAGAGAATTGTTGGCAACGTGCGATTGCTTTAATGACGCTATTGAAGCGTTGGCTTATTGCAGAAAACTCTAATTTAGTCCGTTGGGTGGAAGTTTTTACACAAAGCGTTCAGCTTCATGCCACACCATTGTCTGTGGCAGAGGGGTTTGGAAAACAACTTAATGCATCTCCCCGTGCATGGATTTTTACCTCAGCAACGCTTGCTGTGAAAAGTGATTTTAGCCACTATATTGCCCAAATGGGCTTGAGTAACGCGAATACTGGGTATTGGGAAAGTCCGTTTGACTATGCTAAGCAAGCTTTATTTTATGTACCAGAAAATATGCCTGAACCAAATAGCTCAGGTTATTCGGCATCTGTTGCAGCAATGGCGTTGCCAGTTATTCAAGCCAGTAGGGGTCGCACTTTTGTGCTCTGTACTTCGCTAAAAGCGATGCGCGAAATTCATGCTTTACTGAAAGAAGCGTTTGTCCAAAATGGCATTGAGTTTCCGCTTATGATGCAGGGCGAAAGCTCAAGAAGTGAACTGCTGGAGCGTTTCCGTAAACGTGGTAATGCGGTGTTGGTTGGTAGTCAAAGTTTTTGGGAGGGGGTTGACGTTCGCGGAGAGGCCCTATCTTGTGTGATTATCGACAAACTGCCTTTTGCGCCGCCAGATGATCCAGTACTTGCTGCTCGTATTGATAAAATGAACGAAGAAGGCAAAAACGCTTTTATGGAATATCAGTTGCCTTATGCCGTGATTACTCTTAAACAAGGTGCAGGACGTTTAATTCGTGATGAAGCCGATAGTGGTGTTTTGATGGTTTGCGACCCACGTTTGATTTCTAAGTCTTATGGTCGACGCATTTGGCAGAGTTTACCCCCGTTCAAACGCACACGCTTTTTGAGAGAGGTGCAAGCTTTCTTTGAGGCCACAAAGGATGAAAGAGCTAGCGCTGACGCAAAGGCTTAAGCAAGTCCGATAAGCCGTTATGGTCTATTTCCTGCATCAGTTGCAGCAAAAGACCAATTTCCCCTGGCGGAAAGCCTTCACGAGCAAACCAATTTAGATATTTTCCTGGTAAGTCAGCAATAATGCGGCCTTTATGTTTGCCGAAAGGCATTTTTATGGAGACAAGTTTTTTAAGGTCTTCGGGATGCATTCTAGGGCTAAAGCCAGCCAGCTTTCCAAAGTGTTTCGTCAGACAAATTTCGCCAATGCAAGGTTTGATGACGATTACTGAGTACAGCCTCTAGAGTCACTTCGGAAACGATTTGAGGATCTGTTTCATCTTGCAATACCTTTATCACAATAAAATGTTTTTCGCGGTTTTGCGGTTTGATCGCAGTCCATTTAGAGTGTAGTAATTTCTTAGGGCTAAGTGCCATGACTGAGTTACTCATTAAACAAGCGGCAAGTTTATCAGCCAGAACATTGTTGAGCACTTTTCTTGTTAAAATTCTTATATGAAATCTAACTTCATTATCATCACGGAAAGTGAATACGAGCTCACTGCAATGCGCTCGCAGGGGGCTGGTGGGCAAAATGTAAACAAAGTATCAAGCGCCATTCATTTGCGTTTTGATATTCGCGCTTCATCTCTCTCAATATCTCACCAACTACGCCTCATGGCGCTTCGTGATTCCCGTATTACCTCAGACGGTGTTGTAATTATTAAAGCTCAGCAGCACCGTAGCCAAGAATTGAATAAACATGATGCGATTGATCGGCTCCATGTGTTGGTGAATAGCGTGGCAAAAGCTCCGGAAATTAGAAAGCCAACGCGCCCAACGCTGGGCTCGCGTAAAAGACGTTTGGCTACCAAAAGCCAGCGCGGTGAAATCAAAGCTAATCGCACCCGGCCTGTATGTGGCAAAATAGAGATCGAATAACGATAGCTTTAATATATGCAAATCCTCGCCATTGACACATCAACAGAATTTTTGTCATTAGCCTTGTGGCTTGATGGCCGTTTGTTATCGCGCGATATACATGCGGGGCAAACCCACTCTCAACAGATTTTGCCAGCGCTGCGTGAGTTGCTTGATGAAGCTCAGGTGGAATTAGAGTCGCTCGATGGCATCGCATTTGGTGCAGGCCCTGGATCGTTTACAGGCATACGTATTGCTTGCGGTGTAGCGCAAGGCTTGGCTTTCGGTGCCAATTTACCAGTGGTCGCAGTGTGCACATTATTGGTATTAGCCCAGCAAAGTGGCGCGACGCGAGTGATTGCCTGTCTTGATGCACGAATGGGTGAAATCTATCATGCTGTTTATGAGAAAAGCGGTGATGTTTGGCTTGAAGTAAATCCACCTTCCTTATTCAAACCTGAAGAGGCGCCAAAAGTAACAGGTAACGATTGGGTAGGTGTTGGCACAGGTTGGTTAGTTTATGCAGATGTTTTACACGGGGTGTATGGGACACAACTGAGCGGAATGCAAACGCCAGAACACAACTCATATCCAAAGGCGACATCCATTACAGCATTAGCTTTACCAGCTTTTGAAGCCGGATTGGGAAGTCCGGCGCATCAAGTTGCCCCAATTTATATCCGCAATAAAGTGGCGCTTAAAATGAGCGAACGGGTTAACCGCTAATTATGATCGTCCAATTAAAGCCTGCCAACCTTAGCTTTCGTGAAATGCAGCTATCCGATTTAGATGCTGTAATACAAATCGAGATGGTTAATTTCCCTTTTCCATGGACTGTCGGTAATTTCACAGATTCCATCAATTCTGGCTACACGTGCTTGGTGTTAGAGATGGCAGCTAATGTGATTGGCTATGCTGTGCTAATGATGGCGCTCGATGAAGCGCACCTGCTAAATGTTAGCGTAGCGCCTAGTCAAAAAGGTAAGGGGTTCGGCCGTTATTTGCTATACCACATGATGCAAATCAGCCGTGAAAAAGGGGGGCTTAATATGTTCTTAGAAGTTCGCCCCTCAAATATTTCTGCCATCACGCTTTACGAAAGCATAGGGTTTAATGAAATGGGCGTGCGGCCAGGCTACTATCCAGCACAAAAGGGCCGAGAAAACGCCATATTAATGGGAGTCGCGCTATGAGCTTAACGCGTGAAGATATGTTGCGTGAATTGGAACTGCTACCTGTTTGGAGCTTGCATTCGCCCCAAGAAGCGTCTCTTGAGGCCAACCAGGAAGATGCGCTCATTAATGTGCAAACTCCAATAAAAACAGAAGAGATAATTGAAACAAACGTTGATCTATTGGGAAAAGAAGTCATTCAGGCGGGTTCGGCGATTAAAGAATCCCTGCAGCAAGAAACTACATTATCTGATGTGACTAATTTGAATTGGGCGGACTTGAAACAATATGTGATCGGATCTGGCGACCAAAATGCAGATTGGATATTTGTTGGCAATAGGCCAAATGAATATGACGAAAAAACCGGTCAGCCATTTATAGATGATGCAGGGGCGTTGCTCGATAAAATGCTGATTGCCATTCAGCTGCAGCGAAGCAAAAACGTGTATTTAACGTATTTATCACTACCATATTTCAATCGCCAAATTACGCTAATACAGCCCAAACTAATTGTATTGTTTGGTGAGCAAGTCGCTCAATGCTTGCTAGAATCAAACGATTCACTCGATGCTCTTCGGGGAAAAGTACACAAGTACAAAGAGGTGAGCGTTATTGTTAGTTATTCCCCAGCACACTTGCTAGCTCACACCCAAGATAAAGTGAAGGCTTGGGCGGATTTATGTTTGGCGCGAAGTACTATGCAAGGCCTTAAATAGGCTGACGTTAATCTAATTAATCTATAAAATTTCAACCTTTAGTTGTTTATTACCTGAAAAGAAGTCGTTATGCGCGCATCACAATTTTTTATTGCTACCCAAAAAGAAGCCCCACAAGAAGCAGAGCTAGCTAGCCATCGCTTAATGTTACGAGCGGGATTTATAAAGCGTTTAGGCTCGGGTCTTTACACTTGGATGCCTTTGGGTTTGCGTGTGTTGCGCAAAGTAGAAGCAGTGGTGCGCGATGAAATGAACAAAGCGGGTGCGCTTGAGCTTTTAATGCCTGCGATTCAGCCAAAGGAGCTTTGGGAAGAAACAGGTCGCTGGGCAGTATTTGGTCCGCAAATGTTAAAGATCCAGGATAGACATGAACGTGAGTTTTGTTTTGGTCCAACCCATGAAGAGGTCATTACTGATATAGCTCGTCGTGAGATTAGGAGCTATAAGCAATTGCCGTTAAATTTTTACCAAGTACAAACCAAATTCCGTGATGAAATTCGTCCACGTTTTGGAGTAATGCGTGCGCGCGAATTTATGATGAAAGATGCATATTCTTTCCATGCTAATTTAGCTTCGCTTGAGCAAACTTATGAACGCATGTACCAAGCTTATTCCAATGTGTTTACGCGTTTGGGCTTGGAGTTTCGTGCAGTACGCGCTGATACTGGCGCGATTGGCGGTGACGGTTCACATGAATTTCATGTGCTTGCTGACTCAGGTGAAGATGGTTTAGCGTATTGCCCAAATTCAGATTATGCGGCTAACATCGAATTGGCTGAAGCCTTGGCACCAAGCACATCACGTCCGGTGCCGAGCGAAGTAATGCAATTGGTGGAAACGCCAAAGCAAACTACTTGCGATGCTGTAGCAGATTTGTTGGGCGTCAGCTTGCAACGCACGGTGAAATCTATTGCTTTGATGGCGAATAATAAGTTCTATCTTCTCCTGCTTCGCGGGGACCATAGCTTAAATGAGATTAAGGTAAACAAATTAGATGGCTTTGTAGATTTTCGTTTTGCGACGACTGAAGAAGTGCGGGCAAACTTGAATGATTGCCCACCCGGCTTTATAGGCCCTGTCAATGTTGGCGAGAATGTGACGGTGATTGCTGACCGCACGGTAGCGACGATGAGCGATTTTATTTGCGGGGCCAACCAACCAAAATTGCATTTATCAGGTGTTAATTTTGGCCGCGATATCCCTGAGCCAAGCTTGGTGGCAGATATTCGTAACGTGATTGGCGGAGATGCCAGCCCAGATGGTAAGGGGTTGTTGGCGTTATGCAGGGGGATTGAGGTTGGGCATATTTTTCAATTGCGCACAAAATATGCCCAAGCCATGAATGCAACCTATCTTGATGAACAAGGGCAAACGCAAGTATTGGAAATGGGTTGCTATGGTATTGGTGTATCACGAATAGTGGGGGCAGCTATTGAGCAGGGCAATGATGAGCGAGGCATAGTCTTTCCAGCTAGTCTTTCACCTTTTGAAGTGGTAATTGCTCCGATAGGCATGGATAAAAGCGACGAAGTGAAAGAGGTTGCTACAAAACTATATAATAATTTGTTAGATATCGGAATTGATGTGCTTTTGGATGATCGGGGTGAGCGTCCGGGGGTAATGTTTGCTGAAATGGAATTAATTGGGATCCCGCATCGTATTGTGATAGGCGACCGTGGCTTGAAAGAGGGGATGGTTGAATATCAAGCACGCAAATTGAAAGAGGCGCAATCGATAAGGTTGGATGATATTGTTGGATTTATCACTAAAGAATTAGCTTCACAGGAAGTCAAAGTCGTTAATTAGCAATCTGATATATTTTTTTAAGCGGACATCCTCCTGTGAAATTTTACCTAACCGACTGTTTAAATTAAATTTTTATGGTTTATTGTTTTTCTAGTCAGATTCATCCACTACTTTTTTAGTACAAATTGTTTACATTTGTATATTTTTCGTACTAGTATGCTATTCAGCGGTTTTGATGGTGCAACAGCACTTCAACGAAATAAACGCTTTTGCACCGGTCGCTATAGCTGTTCTATTTTTTATATTTTAACTAGAAGCAAAAATAGAAGTACAACTAGAGGAGATGAGTATGTCTAAAGTAACTGCACTATCTGTAAGTATCGCTTTGCTTGGTGGACTGTGGGCTTTCTTAGCATTAGGCCCATTAGCTGGTTCCGTTTTAGTTTGGGCTGGTTTTATCGCTTGGGGAGCTTTTTTCCACAATGGCGGTGATGCAGCTGCATTGCAAAAAACTATCGCAAGTACTGTTTATGGCGCCGTATTAGCTGGTGTTGCCTTGTACTTAGTTGGGTTAAATCCATTAGGTTTAGCTGCTCCAGTAGGTCCGGCAGTGTACATTGCAGTCACAGTCTTTTTCTTAGTCATTGTTGCAAATGTAGATCTTCTTTCTTCTGTACCATCAAACGTGTACGGCTATGCAGCAACCGCTGCTTATGCATTACAAACGGCAAATGCAGGGAGTGTAACTGCAACTGATTTAACTAACCCAGTCTTGTTGGTCGCTGTTTCAGGCGCCCTAGGTGCTGTGTTTGGTTTGTTATCAGGTAAACTTGCTGGCGCACTCGGCAAATAATTAAGTAAGTGCTCTTACTTAAATAAAAAAACCGCCTTCGGGCGGTTTTTTTATGGTTGAAAGTTTTGGAATTTTTATTTTAGCTTACTTCGCTAAATCAGAAATCTTAAACCCATAAAACGCACCAAATTCAGTCTCTGGTTCGTGGTATACAAAGAACAAGCCGTTTGTATAGCCTAAGCCAGCAATATGGTTTTGAGATCTTAGTTTTAATGTGCTTGGCAGCACACTTTTCCCAACAAACTTGCCTTTAATATCGAACACCAACACTGCTTTGTGATCCACATCTAGTACCGCAAGCTCTTCACCTTTAATTCCTGTGTAAGCAGCATAGTAGTCAGTGATGTCGTCAAATTGAGCGCCTGCTGCTTTGAGATCCAGTTTGATTTCCTCGATTTTTTCATCTTTATTTAAATCAACTACCCATACTAAATTGCTACGACCTTGTTTAGCGTAATAGAGGTTTGTTTCTGGATTGTGCGTGGGAATAGTTGATGCATCTCCAAATGCGGCATTAAAGCCTGAAATATCTTTAGATGTTTCAGTGAGGTTGCCTTTGTCATCAAGATCTAATGAAAAAATGCCGGTGTTGGGTGAAAAGCCCGCATTGCTTGAGATGTTGTAAGTCACAGTTTCTAATTGTTTGCTGGCTTGATTAAAATAAATCGATCGATTGTCGAAGCCAGGCTTAGCAGATTGAAGATATTGGCCTTCGGCGCTATAAACATGGATTTGAGATTTTGAAACTGGCGCGTCGTTATCTCCCGGCGTTGGTGCTAAGCCACCGTCGGCAACGTAATAGCGTTGGTAAAAAGGGACATAAGCGATCGACATTGGTTTTGAAGTTGGTTTTTTAGCTAATGTGATTTTGGCGGCAATCTGCGCTTCAGGTAAAACAGCTGCTTGGGCTTGATGTGCAGTAAATGTTAACAAAGCTATGCTTATGGCGGATAGTGATTTTACGAGTTTCATAAAACGCTTTCTTGTTTTGGATAAAACATAATTAATGAGTAGGCACTTTATCTTTTAAGGAGTTCCCGGCCATTTCGTTTCGCTCTATCAACATTGCATCACCATAGCTGAAGAAGCGGTATTTTTGGTCGATGGCCTGTTGGTAGGCATTTTTTACATTTTTCAAGCCTGCAAATGCTGACACTAACATGAGTAAGGTGCTTTTGGGCAAATGAAAGTTAGTGAGCAATCTATCGACTATTTTGAATTTGTAACCTGGCGTAATAAAAATATCTGTTTCGTCATCTCCAGCAAGCAATTCTCCGGAACGGGCGGCACTTTCAAGCGCCCGAAGTGCAGTGGTGCCAATAGCCGTGACTTTTTTACCTGATTTTTGGGTAGCTTCGATTAAGGCGATTGTTTCAACTGGCACCGAATAAAGCTCGGAGTGCATATTATGTTCGTTGATATTGTCGACTCGAACTGGTTGAAAAGTCCCTGCCCCCACATGCAATGTAACGTAAGCGATGTTTACACCTTTTGCTTTTAAGCGGCTCATGACCTCCTCATCAAAATGCAAACCAGCAGTTGGTGCTGCAACCGCGCCTGGTTTTTTTGCGAAAACGGTTTGGTAGCGTTCATCATCAAATTCATCTGCTGCATGAGCAATGTATGGAGGCAAAGGCAGCGTGCCGTATTCATCTAGCAATTCCAAAATGGGTTTTGGTGAATTAATACGAAGTAAAAATAGGTCGTCTTGGCGGGCTTTAACTTCAGCCTCGAAAGCATTAGCAAATATTAAATGCGCCCCCGGTTTAGGTGATTTTGATGATCGCACATGCGCCAAAACGTGATGCTCATCAATGATTCGCTCAACCAATGCTTCAATTGCACCACCTGATCGCTTCTGCCCAGTGAGGCGCGCCTTAATTACTTTGGTATTGTTGAAAATCAGCAAATCCCCGGCATTAATGAACTGGCAGATATCTATAAAGTGCTCATGGCTAATTAAGCCGCTGTTTCCATCAAGTCTAAGCAATCTACTTGCTGAGCGTTCTTTAGTTGGAAATTGTGCAATTAATTCTGTGGGTAAATAAAAATCGAATTCAGTAGTTCGCATAAGTGCCAGTGTTTGTTATAATCCCGTTCCTTCTCTGCCGGGGTGGCGGAATTGGTAGACGCACTGGACTCAAAATCCAGCGAGGGCAACTTCATGGGGGTTCGATTCCCCCCCCCGGCACCAAGTAAATTAAGAGCTTACCGATTGGTAAGCTTTTTTTACGTCTATATTTTGAACCGAGTTTGATCAGTTAATGTGATCATATTTTACGCGATATGCCCTAAGCCTCATAATAATTGGTGGATTTTCTTTAGGGAACCTCATCCAAGCATTAACAATGCCCAACCAAAATAGTAAACTATAGCTATATGAATGCTACCAATCAGCCTTGTCTGGATCAATTTGGTTTTTGTTTCGACAATTCTTACTCCAAACTACCAGAAGTTTTATTCACCCCCTCAAATCCCAAGCAATTTGAAAATCCTAGTTTAGTGATTTTTAACTCGCATCTGGCAAGCGAGCTTGGCTTAAATGTCGATTCACTTAAAACGGCGGATTGGGCTTGCTTTTCAGGGCGAAAAATTCCAGATGGGGCTGACCCGATTGCCCAAGCTTATGCAGGCCATCAATTTGGTCGCTTTGCTAATTTGGGGGATGGCAGAGCGATATTGCTGGGTGAGCATATTGCGCCTAATAGCAAGCGGCTTGATATTCAATTAAAAGGCTGCGGACCTACGCCTTATTCACGTTCTGGAGATGGCTTGGCTGGCTTGGGACCAATGCTTCGTGAATATTTGATCAGTGAGGCTATGCATGCTTTGGGTGTGCCAACCACACGGGGTCTAGCGGTGATGCTTACGGGTGATGTGATTTACAGGGTTGAGCCTTTGAATGGAGCAGTCCTGACCAGGGTGGCAGCTAGCCATGTGCGCGTGGGGACATTTCAGTATGCGGCGGCGATTGAAAATATAGATGCCCTTAAAGCATTGGCGGATTACACCATCATTCGCCATTACCCGGCCATGGAAAATCATCCTCAGCCATATATTGGATTGCTTGAGGCGGTGATTGATGCACAAGCATCATTGATTGCTAAGTGGATGCGGTTTGGCTTCATTCATGGCGTAATGAATACTGATAATATGAGTGTTGCGGGGGAAACTATTGATTATGGGCCTTGTGCCTTTATGAACGCTTATTCGCCAAAAACTGTGTTCAGTTCAATCGATACAAACGGTCGCTATGCTTTTGGCAATCAACCTATGATAGGAGAGTGGAATTTAACGCGGTTTGCTGAAAGCCTTTTATCTGTGCTTGCTGAAACTCATGAAGACGCAATCGACATTGCAACTAAGTTTTTAAATCAATATCAAACAAAATATAGAGATTATTGGTTATGCGAAATGAGAAAAAAAATTGGCCTTTTCAATGACGAGCCTAGCGACTTGGTGCTAGTAGAAGATTTATTGATGCTGATGTATAAACATCAAGCCGATTATACAAATACATTCCGAAATCTAGCGAACCCAAGTCGGTTGAATACTGCACTGATTGCTGATGGGGGTTTCAAAAATTGGCAAATCCTTTGGAAAGGTCGATTGTCAAGACAGAGCCAATTAGCGGAGGAGGTGACGGCATTGATGGACAGCAATAATCCGCTTTTAATCCCACGAAACCATATAGTAGAGCAAGTGTTGGGAGCTGCACATCAAGGTGATATGGAACCATTTTACGACTTTTTAGAAGCGCTTTCTAAGCCTTATCAGATGCCTAAAAATGAAAGATACCTTCAAGGCCCTAGTGCTAGCTTTGACGAAAGCTATCAAACATTTTGTGGCACATAAACTTCACTTTCATTTAATTTTTTAAATAAAATTAGTACGACTCAAAGGGAATAGATTTAAATGAAACCAGTATTAGTGATTAGGCATGCAAGAACAGAAGGAGCGGGATTCTTTAGCACCTTTTTAGATCAGAGGAATATTCCTTGGTGCATGATTTGTATTGATAAAGGAGATGCTCTTCCATCAGGAATCTCAGACTATAGCGGCTTGGTGATGATGGGAGGGCCAATGAGCGTCAATGATCAGCTGCCTTGGATAGAGCAAGAGCTTGGTTTAATTAGGCAGTCAATTTCATTGGATTTGCCAGTACTAGGTCATTGTTTGGGTGGGCAGCTTATAAGCAAGGCACTTGGCGCTAAAGTCATTGCAAATCCAGTTAAAGAAATTGGTTGGGGTGAAGTAAACGTTGCGCCAGATCAGCTGTCTTTAGATTTGTTTGGGGTGACTAATTTTGAAAGTTTTCATTGGCACGGAGAAACCTTTGAATTGCCAAATGAAGCAAAGCATTTGCTATCAAGTCATTATTGTCAGAATCAAGCTTATCAACTGGGTAAGGTCCTTGCATTTCAATGCCATATTGAAATGACTGAAGAAATGGTCCAGGCTTGGTGTGCAGGCGGACTTGATGAGATCTTGGCTTCAAAGGACAGTCCTGCAGTTCAGCAAGCTACGGAGATTCAAAGACATTTGAAAGTGAGGGTGGCGAATTTAAATAAAGTCGCTACCCATGTTTATTCTCAATGGATTAAAAGTCTTAATCAAGCCCGATAGTTAAAGCTAGGGCGCTCCTTTTTACATTTTTCTCTATGCTTTAAGGCCTACCCACCTTGTCTTTTAAGCTTGAGTTTGAATAGACATTATGATAACTTAACGCAATTGTAACCAAGTTGTTACAATCGTAATAATTTAAATACAAAGAGTAATGGCTATAAAGCTTTAATTTAAATTAGTTTTTTAAGTTAATGCTTTTTGAAAGGCAGACTTTGAATCACGTTGCAGCGGATTTTGAAATTATTGCGCGACCAAATAGCTCATTAACAGCAAAAGGTCGTGTTTACGCTGTAATGATTATTGCTGCATTTTCATTGGCTGTTGCAATAGCCTTTAGCTTGATTGGTGCTTGGTTTGTTTTGCCCTTTGCAGGACTTGAATTGGTAGGGATTGGTTATGCGTTTTACTATATCCATTGCCACTCAAAGGATTACGAAAGCATTGTGATTGTAGGTGATGAAGTTTCTGTAGAGAAAAGAAGCTACAAGGCTGTCACTCGAATGGTTTTTAATCGTTATTGGGCGAAAGTGCTTTTGCGTATTACGCCAAGTGGCGATCAAATGTTGTTGATCCGCTCGCATGGTAAAGAAGTAGATTTTGGTCGTTGCTTTATGACGAATGATCAGCGTTTAGATCTTGCTAAACAATTAAAAGAGCGTGTTGGAGTTGTTTCTTAAACAGATTTTGGGAGTAGGTATGGTGATGCAGTTTCTTAAGAAGGCTGGGCTTGGTGTGATGTTAGCAATGATTTCATTGGCTGCTCATGCTGAATATACTTGGAATTTTCCGATGCCAGCTACGCCAATGGCGGCTGATACATTGCACGTTCATAACAAGTTTATGGTTATCGTAATGATCATTTTCTTGGTGGTGCTAAGTATTATGATTTACTCAATCGTGAATCATAGAAAGAGTAAGGGCCATGAAGCTGCTACTTTTAGTGGACCTAGTACAAAATCACAAGTTCTTTGGACACTGGTTCCATTTGCGATTTTGCTTTATATTGATTTTATTCTAATGGGTATTCCTGCTTATCACAGCGTTGTGATGATGGAAGATACTAAAACCAATGCTGACATGGTCATCAAAATTACTGGCTCACAATGGCGCTGGCAATATGAATACATGGATGGCGAAGCGCAAGGAGTTAAGTTCGTCAGTAACTTAACAACTCCACAAGATCAAATCGATAACAAAGCTGAAAAAGGTAAAGACTATCTTTTGGAAGTCGACAATCATTTAGTATTGCCAGTAGGAAAAAAAGTACGTGTTCTTTTAACGTCTACAGACGTTATTCATAATTGGTGGGTTCCGGCTTTTGGTTCTGCGCGTGATGCAATCCCTGGCTTTTTGCGTGAAACATGGGTGCGCGTTGATGTTCCTGGAACATATCGCGGACAATGTAAAGAGTTATGCGGTAAAGGTCACGGCTTTATGCCAGTCGTAGTTGATGCAGTATCTGCAGAAGATTATTCAAAATGGGTTGAAGATCAAAAAACTAAATTGGCAGCTGCTTCAGCTGGTGCGGATAAAACATGGACAAAAGAAGAGTTGGTTGAGCATGGCAAAGAAGTTTACGTAAAGAACTGTGCCGTTTGTCACCAAGCTGAAGGTCAAGGCTTGCCTCCAACATTCCCAGCTTTGCATGGCAGCAAAATTGCAACGGGACCAATCTTCGATGCTGAAGGTAAGTTAGTAAAAGATGGTCATTTAGACCGTGTGTTTAATGGTAAAGGCGTAATGCCGGCATGGAAAGCAGTATTGAACGATACCGATATTGCATCAGTGATTACATACGAGCGCAATGGATTAGGTAATTCAGTCGGTGATATGCTTCAGCCTGCTCAAGTCAAAGCACTTCGATAGATTTTTGGTTTTAAATAATTGATGATTTTTAATATCTAAGTTTTTAAACATTTGGCGTATCAGTAGCATTAAGGAGAAAAAGATGAGTTCTACAACAGCAGCACATCATGATGAGCATCATGATCATCCAACAGGAATTATGCGTTGGCTAACGACTACCAACCACAAAGATATTGGTACGTTGTATCTTACATTCTCACTGATCATGTTTTTGGTGGGCGGGGCAATGATTCTAGCTGTTCGGGCTGAGTTATTTCAGCCTGGTTTGCAATTAATGAAGCCAGAATTTTATAACCAACTGATTGGTGTTCACGCATTAGTGATGATTTTTGCAGCCCTGATGCCTGCTGCCACTGGTTTTGCTAATTGGATGTTGCCCTTACAAATTGGTGCGCCAGATATGGCTTTACCACGTTTAAACAACTGGGGTTTTTGGCTATTGCCGCCAGCAGCTATTCTGTTAACACTCCCATTTACTTTGGCATTGTTTGGAATTGGTGATGGTGCGATTGCGACGGGTTGGACCTTCTACACCCCTCTCTCAATTCAAGGTGGCATTGGTGTGGATTTTGCGATTTTTTCAGTCCACTTGCTAGGGATTTCATCAGTACTAGGTTCCATCAACGTTATCGTTACGATTCTCAATATGCGGGCTCCTGGCATGACATTAATGAAGATGCCTATGTTCGCTTGGGGCTGGTTAGTCACGGCATTCTTGTTGATTGCCACAATTCCAGTTTTAGCTGGCGCGGTCACAATGCTTTTAACGGATCGACATTTCGGCACGCACTTCTTTGATGCTGCAGGCGGTGGAGATCCAATTTTGTTCCAACATTTGTTCTGGTTCTTTGGACACCCAGAGGTTTACATCGTATTGTTGCCAGTTTGGGGTTTCATGCCACAAATTCTTCAAACATTCTCACGTAAACCAATGTATGGCTATAAAGCGCAAGTGGTCTCACTATGGGCGATTGGTGCATTAGCTCTTGTTGTTTGGGCTCACCACTTCTTCACAGTGGGCATGCCAGTTCCAGCCTTGCTCTACTTTATGTACAGCACAATGGCAATTTCATTGCCACTCGCAGTATTGTTCTTCTGTTGGATTGCAACTATTTGGAAGGGCTCGTTGAGCTTTGAAACTCCAATGTTATTTGCAACTGGTTGGATTGTATTGTTCGGTATTGGTGGTTTGACAGGTTTAGTACTTGCAGACGTTGCAGCAGATGCGCAATATCATCACTCGTACTTCGTTGTTGCTCACTTCCACTATACATTGTTTGCAGGTGGGATGATGGGTGTGATGTCAGGTGTATATTACTGGTTACCAAAAATGACTGGTCATATGTTTAGTGAACGTTTGGGTAAACTGCACTTCTGGTTAACTGCAATTTCATTCAACCTAACATTTATTCCACAATTCTTCTTGGGTCTTGCTGGTATGCCACGTCGTATTCCAGACTATGCGCTTCAATTTACAGAATTTAATATGATTTCTACAGTTGCAGCGTTCGTACTTGGTTTTTCTCAACTTATCTTCGTTTACAACATTGTTAGTTGTGTTCGTGGTGGTAAAAAAGCAACTGACCGCGTTTGGGAAGGTGCAGAAGGCCTGGAGTGGACACTGCCATCACCACCTCCATACCACAGCTTTACTGAACAGCCGATTGTTAAGTAATTACTGCTAATTATTGAGGTAGGACCGCGCAATAAGCGCGGTCTTGAAAAGATGGATAAAAAACAACAAAATGATCAGTCTAGAAAAAACAACAGCAAAAAGCTAGGTTTGCTGTTTGCTGGTATTGCGTTAGCTTGGTATTTCCTTGCCATGTATTGGATAGGGAAGTAGTGAACAGTAACGAAAAAAGACAGCAAGATAATAAAAAGTTAGGCTTAAAATTACTTTGGATTGTTGGCGCTGCGCTGTTATTTGGTTTTGCTTTAGTGCCTTTGTACAACGTGTTATGCACAGTGACTGGCTTAAATGGTAAAACTAACGCAACAGCAGATGTTACCAGCAATAAAGTGGATGTCACTCGCTGGGTAACCGTCGAGTTTACAAGTAACGTTATGCCAGGCTTGGGTTGGAATTTCTACCCGGA
Source organism: uncultured Methylophilaceae bacterium (assembly GCA_903953055.1). Classification (GTDB taxonomy): domain Bacteria; phylum Pseudomonadota; class Gammaproteobacteria; order Burkholderiales; family Methylophilaceae; genus Methylopumilus_A. Next base: position 5,574 of record CAJBIA010000129.1, on the reverse strand, counting down.
GCAGCCTAGCGTAAGGGTTCATCCAGGCCAAATAGAAACGGTCAATTTTGTTGCAAAGAATAATACAAATGAAACTGTAGCGGGGCAGGCTGTGCCGAGTGTAAGTCCAGGGCTTGCTTCACCATATTTCAAAAAGATTGAATGTTTTTGTTTCAAACGGCAAGAGCTTAAAGCAGGTGAGACTAAGTTAATGCCACTAAGGTTTTATGTAAGTACAGATCTACCAAATGATGTAAAAGCGGTAACGTTGTCTTACGCATTTTACAATGCAGTAAAGCCAGCGAATTAGGGAGCTTGTGATTGCTCGCATTTAAGAAGCAAGCAAGTGAAAATTAAATAATTAAACACTAATTATAATAGTGCAAAGGAAACAAGGATGTCTTCACAAACACATAACGCTGGTCATTATTATGTACCCAATCCAGTAGCCTATCCTGTCATCTTGTCATCAGGATTGTTGGCTTTAGCATCTGGCTTTATTTTCAATATCAATAATTTCCCTGCTGGTAAGTGGATGATGATTGTTGGTGCTTTGGTAATTCTAGGCATGGTATTTAAATGGATGGGTACGGTAATTGCTGAATGTCAAAATGGCCTATATACCAAGTGGGAAGATAAATCGTTTCGTGTTGGCATGATTGTTTTCATCTGTTCTGAAGTTGCATTCTTTGCAGCTTTCTTTGGGGCACTATTTTTTATGCGTGTCATTTCAATTCCTGAATTGGCTTCGTTTGACCCGCATTTCACCATGTATAAGGATTTTACATCTGCATGGCCTTCAGCAGGTCCTGGAGGCGTCGTATTAGGTAAAGAGTATGTAGTCGGACATTTGAATCCGATGGAGGCCTGGGGTCTTCCAGCAATCAATACATTGATCTTGCTAACATCTGGTGCAACAGTCACTTGGGCGCATTGGGGTTTGATGAAGAACAACCGTAAACAACTAGTCATAGGTTTGTTCTTAACAGTAGCCCTCGGTATTTCTTTCTTGGCTTGCCAAGCAGTTGAATACCATCATGCATATACAGAAATGGGTTTGACTTTAGGTTCTGGTGCTTACGGTGCTAGCTTTTTTATGTTGACTGGTTTTCACGGTTTTCACGTGATGCTTGGCACGTTGATGCTGATCGTTATCTTGATTCGTAGTATGAAGGGTCATTTCGATGCAGATCATCACTTCGGATTTGAAGGCGTTGCTTGGTACTGGCACTTTGTTGACGTTGTTTGGTTGGGTTTGTTTGTATTTGTATACTGGCTGTAACTGTTAAATAAGCATAAAAAAGGCGATCACAATGTGTCGCCTTTTTTAATGCATATAAATTGAAACTTAAGGGTGTGTGTTGCTACCAATAAGGCCAAAGTAATAGCCGCCAATTAACAGCACGAAAAGCAGAATGGATAATGTGATTCTTATGGTTAAGGCGCGAACAGTTCTCTCGCCAGAACCCTTATCCTTGCCAAGGTAAAATAAAGCCGAAAATAAGCTAAAGACAATCATTAGTAGTGCTAGGATGATAGCAATTTTTATAAGCATGAAATTCTCCAAAATCGTTACATTTTCATTATGCGGTTCACATGACTAATTTGCAATTTCAACTTAACTTCAGGCTCGGCAATGCTTTATCAATTTAGGCCTTCATTTGTCGGAACATTGGTCACAATATGTTGTATTCCACTGTTTATTAAATTAGGGATGTGGCAATACATCAAGGCGGAACAAAAGCAGGCATTACAGGCTCAATATGATGCAAGCGCGACACATCAAGCAGAAGCTATTCCTAGCCATTTGAGTAATCTTGAGGATCTGCGATATAAACAAATTGAAGTGAGCGGAGAGTATGTTAAGGAATATCAAATATTGCTTGATAATCAGGTTGAAGGAGAAACGGCTGGATACCATGTCATTACCCCGCTAAAGATAGATGGTAAAGATGAAATGGTCTTGGTTGACCGCGGTTGGATTGTAGCGTCGGATAATCATGCAGATCTGCCCGAGGTTGATGTGCCAACAGGTACACAAAAGGTCTTAGGTCAAATCTGGGTGCCAAGCAACAAGTTCTTTACATTGAGCCCCCCGCAAGTAACGAAGGGTCAGTGGCAGACGTTATGGCAAAATATGGATATGGATGCTTTCGCAAAAGCAGTCCCTATTAAAGTGTTGCCAGTAGTAATTAGAATGTCACCTGAGAACCAAGGTGGTTTTGTCCGCAATTGGATTAGACCAGACGACCGAATTGCAACTCACTTGGGCTATGCTTACCAGTGGTTTGGATTCGCTTTTGCAGCCTTTGGCATTTATTTATTTGTAGGATTTAAACGCGGTAAACAAGCTTCAATTAATTAAAGTGGGATATCAATTGCTAGATCAACATCAATTATCAGCTAACGACTCAGAAAAAAGTCAGCAAACAAAAGGCCGCATAGTCTTGATCGCTTTAGTTGTTTTCTTTGCGGCCCCCTTATTTGTGGTTATGGCAATGTATCGTTTTGATTGGCACCCAAAAGGACAAAGTTACGGAGATTTAATTGAACCAGTGGTGCCAATTAAACTGACTGAAACTTTCAAAGACGTAAAAACCTTAGACACAACTGTGGAATCCAAAATGCTTTGGCATGACAAATGGAGTGCAGTTATTCTCGCTGAAAAGTGCGAAGCAGCATGTCAAAAAAGATTGCACGATGCACGGCAAATTCATGCTTCATTAGAAAAAGACATGAATCGCTTACAACGTATTTTAATTACTAAGCAGCAAGACTTAGCTGACTTGCAAAAACAATATCCTGACTTAGTTATCCTTAATCAGCCAACTGCTGATGTTGCCGCGTTAGCTAAACAATTTGACGTGGATGGTGTGTCCGCTTATACGAGTGACCGGGTATATATGGTTGATCCGTTGGGTAATTTGATGCTGAGCTACTCAAACAATGTAAAGCCAGTTGAAATGCGTAAAGATTGGGTGCGCTTATTGAAATACTCATGGGCAGGTTAGTATGCAAAATTTAGCTTCATTTTCATTTTTTAGACGTATCGCATTGCTGACAACAGTCCTCGCGCTCTGTGTTGTGGTCTTGGGCGCCTATGTTCGATTATCAGATGCGGGGTTGGGTTGTCCAGATTGGCCAGGCTGTTATGGAACGCTCACTGTCCCGGAGAGCCAATCGGCGATATCTCATGCCCAAGAGGCATACCCAAATAAACCAGTCGAGGCTCACAAAGCATGGAAGGAAATGGCCCATCGTTATGTGGCTGGTACACTAGGACTGTTAGTGCTTTCGTTGTGTCTATTGGGTTGGCGTGCAAAACGCCACATCAGCGTTTCACCATGGCTACCAACCGCTTTACTGTTTGTGATTGGCTTCCAAGCAATGCTTGGGATGTGGACAGTGACTTTGTTGCTTAAGCCCTTAATAGTTTCATCTCATTTAATGGGCGGGATGACAACATTGGCTATTTTGACTTGGATTGCCCATCGACACTTCGGAAGCCATTCTAAGCGCATTGTTGAATCAGAGCTTGTTCGTTTTTGGATTCGTAGCGCTTTGTTGGTGATCTTCGCCCAAATATTTTTAGGCGGATGGACGAGTTCAAACTATGCAGCACTTGCCTGCACTGACTTCCCAACATGCCATGGTGAGTGGGTGCCTGATATGGACTTTGGCACAGCATTTCATTGGGTACGTGAATTAGGTCAAACAGCGGCAGGAAAACCACTAGAGCTTTCTGCATTTACGGCGATTCAATGGACGCATCGTGTAGGCGCGATGGTTACTTTTATTTATCTAGGTGCTTTGAGTATCATGTTGATTAAGAATGAACGATTGAAATCGTTTGGTGTAATTTTATGCATATTGCTTTTTATTCAAATTAGTCTTGGTATTGGTAATCTTGTTTTACATTTACCACTGGCCTTGGCGGTGGGTCACAATATGGGCGCTGCTTTGTTGTTGATTACGATTGTCGTAATTAACTCTAAAATTACAGAATTATCAAAGAGGAATTATTGATGAACGTAGCAGCTATCAATCAATTACAAAAGTTTACTGGTCGATTCCAAAATTTCTTTCCATTGTGTAAACCCCGTGTTTCAGCAATGATTGTATTTACAGCAATTATTGGGATGTTTCTTGCAACCCCAAATATGGTTCCAATTGATATTTTAATTGCAGCCACAATTGGAATTGGCTTGGCATCTGGCGCAGCGGCAGCCTTTAACTGTCTGATTGAACAAGAAATTGATGCACGAATGGCGCGTACTCGTGGTAGACCCTTGCCCACAGGTCAAGTCAGCTCAAAAGAAACCTTCATATTTGCTAGCATTATCGGCACGATTGGTTTGGTTATTCTCTATGCCTATGTCAATCCACTTACGATGTGGCTTACTTTTGCAACTTTCTTGGGATATGCGGTCATCTATACGGTGTTTTTAAAACCAGCGACCCCGTTGAATATCGTGATTGGGGGCGCCTCAGGTGCGATGCCTCCAATTTTAGGATGGGCGGCAGTTAACAACGTCGTTTCCCCAGAATCTTTAATTTTATTCTTGATTATTTTTGCTTGGACGCCTCCACACTTCTGGGCTTTGGCGCTTTACCGACGTGAAGATTACGCTAAAGTCGGCATGCCAATGCTCCCTGTGACCCATGGTGAAATATTCACGCGCCAACATATTCTTTTGTACACAATCATTTTATTTGCTGTTGCCATGATGCCTGTTGGTTTAGGAATGAGTGGCTTGGTTTACTGCTTAATTTCTGTCACTTTGAATGTTGGATTTATGGCCTATGCTGTTGGTTTGTATCGTGAGTACTCAGATGACCTGGCTAAACGTACATTTCGATTTTCAATCATTTATTTAATGGCCCTATTTGCTGGGCTATTACTAGACCACTATTGGTTTATTCAAATATAAATACAACATTGATTCATAAAAAGGAAAAGCCATGAAATTTGTTGAACAATTTTTAGAAGCCGTTATGTTCAGGAGTCGTTGGGTGCTTGCTCCAATGTATATTGGACTAGTAGGTGGTTTAGTACTGATGTTAATTAAATTTGCGCAAGAGTTTATGCACATCATTGGTCATATTGTAGAGGCTCCAGAACAAGAAGTGGTTTTGTCAATTTTAGGTTTGGTTGATATCACTTTGGTAGCTAATCTGCTCATTATGGTAATTTTTAGTGGGTATGAAAATTTTGTTTCTAAAATTGATGTTGCTAATCATGAAGACCGTCCAAGCTGGATGGGTAAAGTTGATTATTCAGGGCTTAAATTAAAACTAATTGGTTCGATTGTGGCTATTTCTGCAATCGATTTATTGAAGGCCTTTGTTCATCAGTCAACGGTTGGCGTTGAGCATCTAACGAATACTCAAATGGGCTGGATGGTGGGAATACACTTTACATTGATATTGTCAGGGGTATTATTTGCAATAATGGATAAAATTTCTGATACAAATCATCATTAAGAACTAAAAGATTAAATAAAAAAGCCGAATGTCGTAATGACTTCGGTTTTTATTTATTGGCGCGCCCGGCGGGAGTCGAACCCACGACCTTTGGCTTCGGAAACCAACACT
>CAJBIA010000128.1 GCA_903953055.1 uncultured Methylophilaceae bacterium | reverse complement strand
TGGATGAGTCATGGCGATAAAGTCACAGAACTCCCTGCTGGCTTTAAAGTCATTGCCAGCAATGACACCACCCCGATTGCTGCAATGGCAGACGAAGAACGTCGATTCTATGCAGTCCAATTCCACCCAGAAGTCACGCACACCAAGCAAGGCGATGCCATGCTGCGCCGCTTTGTGTTAGAGATTTGTGGCACCAGTGCTGACTGGATCATGGGCGATTATATTGAAGAAGCGGTTGCTAAAATCCGCGAACAAGTGGGCAATGAAGAAGTGATTCTTGGACTTTCGGGCGGCGTTGACTCAAGCGTTGCCGCAGCCTTAATTCACCGCGCCATTGGCGATCAATTAACCTGCGTGTTCGTTGACCATGGTTTACTTCGTCTTAATGAAGGCAAGATGGTGATGGAGATGTTTGCAGGGCGTTTACATGCAAAAGTCATCCATGTCGATGCGACTGAACAGTTTATGGGCGCACTCACAGGCGTATCTGACCCAGAAGCTAAACGCAAAATCATTGGAAAAGAATTTGTGGACGTCTTTCAATCAGAGGCTAAGAAACTAGCGAATGCGAAATGGCTAGCACAAGGCACCATTTATCCAGACGTGATTGAATCTGGTGGCGCAAAATCTAAAAAAGCAGTCACCATTAAAAGTCATCACAACGTTGGCGGCTTACCAGAAAAGCTCGGCTTAAAATTGTTAGAGCCACTTCGAGATCTATTTAAAGATGAGGTGCGTGAGCTTGGTGAAGCACTTGGCTTACCCCATGATATGGTCTATCGCCATCCATTTCCAGGGCCTGGGCTTGGGGTTCGAATTTTAGGGGCGGTGAATAAAGAATTTGCTGATCTGCTTCGCTTGGCTGATGCCATTTTTATCGAAGAATTACGCAATACCAAAGATGAGGCCACCGGTAAAACATGGTATGAGCTCACCAGCCAAGCCTTCACTGTTTTCCTACCAGTAAAATCCGTTGGCGTCATGGGCGATGGTCGTACTTATGATTATGTGGTCGCATTGCGGGCTGTGGTGACAAGCGATTTCATGACCGCCCACTGGGCAGAATTACCATACAGTTTACTTGGCAAAGTATCAAATCGAATTATTAATGAAGTGCGCGGCATTAATCGTGTGGTGTACGATATCTCAGGTAAACCACCAGCGACGATTGAGTGGGAATGATCATTAAGAACAAGTAGTATATTAGAGCTTACTCATTAACTTCTAATAAGTAAGCTCTAACTAAAATGCCTAATAAAGTTGTAGCAATTTAAAGTAGCGTTGTACGCCGGTGATAATTACTGTGTAACTTTTGCAGCATCTTTCAGTTTCTTGATAAAAGCTGCCTTCTTAGCTTGCAATACAGGAAGTTGCAATTGCTCTTTTGACTGCTCAAATGCTGGCGCTTTATAGGTGCGTTTATCATCGATCTTGATCAGATTAAAACCCGCCGCAGTTTCAATTGGTTCAGCCGTAATAGCGCCTTTTTCAAGATTCACAATCACGTTACCAATAGCAGGGATTATTTGGGCTGGCAACACCCATCCTAAGCTACCACCATTTTCTTTGCTCGGATTAATTGAAACCTCACGTGCTACCTTATCGAATGCCTCACCTTTTTTAACTCGCGCAAGGGCAGCTCTCGCCTCAGCCAGTGTTTTGGTTGCAATCTGACTTAATTGATATTCTTGAAGCTTGCCGGGCTCACCCAACAAGGTAATTTGTCGATCATATTCAGCCTTCAATTCGGCATCGGTCACTGGATTCTTTTTTATAAAATCCTCAAGATCTAACTCAATTAAAAAGCTCTGACGAATTTGTGCAAATTGCTCTTGAGCTTCAGGAGTGCTATCAAGGGCTTTCTTTTGTGCATCTTGAGCTACTAATTCCCGGCTAATTAATTCGTCTTTGATCGCCTTTCTAAGCTCAGGCGAATCTTTCTGTCCTTTGTCAACATTAATCTTGACCGCCTTTTCGATCTTATCAGAAGAAATCGTTACCCCATTTACAACAACTAACTCTTTGCCCGCAGCAGCTAGAGAGCTACTTGCATAAGAAGTTATTATTAATGCTGAAGTCAGAATAGCAATCAACCTAATTTGTTTCATGTTTTAAATCACCTTTAAAAATACAATGCGTCATTTTAATTGAAAAATTTATACTTAATTGATGTCAAATCATTAAATTAGCTATTTCTAGATCTTATAATAATTTAGACTAACTCAATATACTTTCGTA
>CAJBIA010000127.1 GCA_903953055.1 uncultured Methylophilaceae bacterium | reverse complement strand
GGCTTTGACTGCATCTTGACTAGCCTGTCTTAATAAGTCATCTGCTTTGGCTTTACTCAAGACGCCCTCTTGCACCAACAGATTGACTAGACTGACTGTTGTCGAGCGTATTTGCTCCAAGGACTCACGCTCCCCTGCATGGGCTATATTGAAAACAAGACCCAAACATATCGCAGTCATCCCAACAACCAAAGGCTTCAGCACTATCTTAAGCTTTGCGATTGGGCGCGCCTTCCAGGCATATATGTTTTGTAATTTAATTTTAATTGCTTGCATCATGTTTAATTCCATCAATTTTCAAAAAGTTCATGATTTAATATTGATAACATTTAACCTACAGATCGTGCGGTTACTTTTAACTTTACTGGTTGTGGCATCTCGGCTGGCGGCGCTTCTGACAACGGCGGCATCTCAGAGACAGCTTTTTTAATCAGCCCATCAATGACAGGATCCCCACTTGACCCTGCTATTTCAAAGCGTTCGATATGTCCATTACCTGCCACCCATACCTTTACAACTAATTTATAGGAGCCAATCGCTAACGCTTTATCTTTGGCTAATGCCTGTTCAATTTGCGTTTTGATCATGCCGGTGTAATAAGCAAATTGATACTTACTTGGCCCACCACCAATCTTGGTGCCGACATCCCCGCCCTTGTATTCACTGTTGACTGCACCTGCAGCAAAGGGACTGGGGCCATCACCAGCAGCACCCTCCATTTTTAGAACTTCCGCTGGAGGCGTTTGTTCTGGTTTAGGCTGCGGGACTTCTTTTACTTCCTTAACTTCCTTAGGCTGCTCTTTTGGTGGCTCTTTAGGTGGCGGAGGTGGCGGAGGTGGCGGTGTATCTGGCAATAATTTAACCGTTGTGACGGCCTTTTTATGCGAACTTCCACCAGACATCAATGATTTCACCAAATAAGCCAAGCCGCCCAGGACTACTAAGGCAATTAATATCAAAGCAATTCGCTTTAACCAAGTTGAAGATTTAGCAGATGAAGATTGTGCTTGCATTAGGTCCCTATTTTGCCAGTCACTAAACCAACGTTGGTAATCTCCATGCGATTGACCAAATCGATCACGCTGATTACCCCAGCATATGGCGCGTTTGCATCTCCGCGAATCATCACATTGAACTGAGCATCTTTAGCCTTGGCAGCATTTAATTGTGACTCCAATTCAGCCATGCTTACACCAATCCCATTAATCAACACTCCGCCACCTTGCTGAACCTGGACAATTTTTACATCATGTTTTTCCGTGCTCGGCTTATTTGATGGCTTTGACAAATTCATGCTTAAACCCTGAACGCCAGCAGTTGTCATCAAGATAAAAATGACCAATAACACATAAGCCAAATCCAACATTGGCGTAATGTTAATGGTGTCATATGGTTGTGCGTCGTTTTGTACTTGCATCTAATTATCCCGACTGCTTTTTAGTCACTAAACCCACTTCGGTAATATCTAATTTCTTGCAGATTCCTAACACTTCAGACACTTTGTCAAAGTGGGCAACCGCATCGGCTTTAAGCACCACCGGCAAACTTGGATTGCCGCTTTTATATTCTGCCAAACGTTGCTCTAGCGTTGCCATATCTACCGGATAGGCATCCAAATAAACTGAACCATCACTGGTGATGGTAATTGCCCGCATTTTTGGCTTGGCAAGTGGCGCCGTCACTTTTGTTAACGGCGTTTCCACTTTTACCCCTTGCACGGAAGCGGTCGTCATAATAATAAAAATCACCAGTAGTACATAAGCCAAGTCCAACATCGGAGTGATGTTAATCTCGTCGTATAACTGGTTCTCTTCCTTGACGCCCTCAGACATAGAATATGTCTCTCATCGGAACGTTTAAGTGATTTAGGATCATCATCATTATTTCTGACCGTATAACTCAGCCGTACGAGTCACAAACTCATCTACAAAAATTTGCATCGCGATGGTGATATTTTTAATGCGGCTAGCTAGGTAGTTATAGCCAAAAAGCGCAGGAATCGCCACGCCTAAACCAGCAACAGTCGCCAACAAAGCTGCTGCAATACCAGGTGCGATGGCGTTCACGTTAACGTCACCCGCTGCAGCAATCGCCGCAAAAGTAATCATTACGCCAACAACCGTCCCTAATAGGCCCAAGAAAGGCCCGCCTGAAATTGCGATAGTGAGAAGCACCATTCCGGCGTTCTGTTTTTGGGTTTCGCGCACCAAGTCAGCATCAATCGCAGCTTTGATCGCATCCATCGCAGCGCCGCTTAACGACAATTCTTGGCCAGCCAATTCACGTTTACGGATTTCTCGTAAACCTGCTACGTACAGTCTATAGAGAGTAGAGTTTTCATAATTCGCCCCTTGATCCAAGCTAAGCAAATCATTACCTGCATTTTGAAAACGCGCTATAAATAGATTATTGTCTTTGTCAGTGACTGAAACCAACTTCGCTTTTTTAATCATCACCCAAGTACTGATACCAAACATCACCGCTAAAATCCCAATCACGACCTTGGCATCAATTGTTAAACTGTTAACCAAGATCACAATGTAGTTTGGTCCACCACTTTCTTCCTCATCACCATCGCCAGCTTCCACCTTCAACAACTGACTATCCATGCCTTGCGCACTAGCAGAAAGTTTTAACCATTCAGCACTGCGTGCCACATTGGCCATTTGCATTTCATCTATTTCACCCGCATAACCTTCACCCAATTTAATATTGGTCGAGGCGTCTACCGATGGGACATCCCCTGTTGCAACAGATACGCCATTAAGGTATAGATTCGCTTTCCCACCATCCACACTAACCGCTACATGTTGCCAAACGGCCGCCTTTAGTTCACCCCCTGCCACTTTACTCGTACCAGCATTTAGGCTTAATTTCAGGCCATCTGTTTTGAGCGTTAAGGCGTTTCCAAAGCTAATTAAGGTTGCAGATTGAGTAATGTTTGCTGGTTTGATCCACGCTGACCAAGTATATGTCGCAGACCCTTTGAGTAATGGGATCGTTGCAATCGTCAATGGCTTACCAGAAAATACAGCCGCTTCGCCTATTAAGGCAGACTTTTGTACGCTAACTTCACCCG
>CAJBIA010000126.1 GCA_903953055.1 uncultured Methylophilaceae bacterium | reverse complement strand
GGAACAAGCGGGCTTTGCGGTTCTTAAATCGCCAGATATTCCTTCTATCTTGGTAGAAACTGCTTTTATTAGCAATCCGGAAGAGGAGCGTAAGTTAAATGATGATGGTTATCGTGATAAGTTAGTAGAAGCCATCATGATGGGTGTCAAAAAATATTTCGCTAGTAATCCAGCTTTAGCTAAGCCCAAGCTCATTAATGAATAAACAAAGGGTTTTTACATGAAGCTGACATTTTTAGGCGCTACAGGCACTGTAACAGGCTCTAAATATTTACTTGAAGCCAATAGTAAGCGTATTTTGGTTGATTGCGGTTTATTTCAAGGCTTAAAGCAACATCGTCTAAAAAACTGGGCCTTGCTCCCTATTGATCCTGCAAGTGTCGATGCGGTGGTTTTAACACATGCGCACATTGACCATACCGGATATTTACCACTTTTTGTGCGTAATGGTTTTGTTGGTAAGGTCTACTGCAGCTTCGGTACGCGTGATTTGTGTGAGATTTTGTTGCCAGACTCTGCACATCTGCAAGAAGAAGCAGCACGCTTTGCTAACAAACATGGGTTCTCCAAACATAGTCCCGCGCTCCCCCTGTACACCAAAGCTGATGCAATAGCAGCGCTAGGCTTGCTGACGCCAGTTAATTTTGAACAAAACATTGATCTTGGCGACGGTGTGACGTTGCGCTTATTTGCCAATGGCCATATTTTAGGTTCGGCTTTTGTTCGTATCCATGATACAAAAAACTCTATTTTATTTTCAGGCGACATTGGAAGACCGAAAGATCTGTTGATGAAGCCGCCAACATCAATCAAAGAAGCTAATTATCTAGTATTGGAATCTACCTACGGAGACCGTGTTCACGATAAAACTGATCCAAAAATCAAATTAACGGATGTGATCAATCGCACAATCTCTCGGGGTGGTAAGGTCATTATTCCAGTTTTTGCTGTAGGGCGAGCGCAAGAGTTGCTGTATTACATCCATTTGCTTAAAGCCAGTGCGAGTATTCCTGATGTGCCAGTTTATTTAAATAGCCCAATGGCGGTAGATGCTACTGAGATCTTTAACCGTCATCGTGGTGAACATCAATTATCAGCAAGCGAATGTGAGGCTTTATTTCAGACTGCGCACATGGTGAATACAGTAGAGCAATCTAAAGCCCTTAATGAAAATCGCCATCCTATGATCATTTTAGCTGCTAGTGGCATGGCCTCTGGTGGGCGTGTCATCCATCATTTAAAGGCATTTGCGCCCAATCCTAACAACACCATTCTCTTTGCGGGCTTTCAAGCAGCGGGCACACGTGGTGCTACCATCGTTAATGGGGCTGATAGTATTAAAATTCATGGCGAATATATCCCTGTCAATGCTGAAATTGCTTTAATTTCTAATTTATCCGCCCATGCCGATTATTTAGAAATTTTAGATTGGTTGCGTGGTTTTGAATCTGTACCCAAACGCACATTTATTACCCATGGCGAGCCAGTCGCTGCGGATGCAATGCGTCACCATATAGAAGAAACGCTACATTGGGACGTCTGTGTCCCAGATTATTTAGAGACGGTCGAGCTAAATTAATGGCGGCAATACGTTTACTTCCTGATCAACTCATTAGCCAAATTGCCGCAGGGGAAGTTGTAGAGCGTCCAGCATCTGCGCTTAAGGAGCTGCTGGAAAATAGCTTGGATGCTGGCAGCACTGATATCAACGTGTCGCTTTTGCAAGGTGGTGTAAAGCAATTGCGTGTCGCTGATAATGGTCAAGGAATGCCATTTGATGATTTAGCCCTCGCTTTAACGCGGCATGCGACAAGTAAGATAGGTTCACTAGAAGATTTAGAAAATGTTGCTAGCTTAGGATTTCGTGGTGAAGCCTTGGCGAGTATCGCTTCCGTTTCCCGCACCTATTTAATTAGTCGTGATCCAAATGAAAAGCACGCTTGGCGCATTACTTCAGATGGCAACTATATTGAAGCGCCAGAACCAGCTGCATTAGATAAAGGCACCACCGTTGAAGTCAATGATTTGTACTTTAATACCCCGGCACGACGTAAATTTCTTAAGACTGAAAGTACGGAGTTTGGGCATTGTGAGGAAGCGTTTAGGCGCGTAGCTTTATCACGCCCTGATGTTGGCTTTATGTTGCAACATAATGGCCGAGCATTAATGCGATTAAGCGTGGCTGAACCCGAAAAACGTTTCCTAGAAGTCTTGGGGGCAGATTTTGCTGCAGAGGCCTTAAGTGTCGACGAATCTGCGAGTGATTTACGATTTTGGGGGATGACCGCTAAGCCAACTTTTTCACGACATACCCGTGATACGCAATATGTTTATGTCAATGGCCGATTTGTAAGAGATAAATTGATTTCGCATGCAATCCGCCAAGCTTATCAAGACGTCATGCACGGCGACCGTCATCCTGCCTTTGTTTTATTTTTAGAGTTAGACCCAAAATTGGTCGATGTAAACGTGCATCCTGCCAAAACAGAGGTCCGTTTCAGAGATGGTCAGGCCATCCATCGATTTATATTTCATACCTTGCATAAAGCTTTAGCAACGCCTTCAGGAATTTCTAATCTTGTGATGGCTGGTCAAGCGGCAATCAATCCTTTTGCCAGGGGTGCTAACGTGGTTGATGGCTCTGTTGGAAGCAGTTTTCCGACTTTCCAATCTCAAATGGATTTGCGTTCAAATCATTCAAGTACCAGTTTTTACCAAACCCTGTTTGGTGGAATACAGCAGGGACTCCAATCTCAAGAGGCTACATCTCATGGCAATCATGATGAAGCCCTTGAGGCTCCAACAATAGAAGCTCAACAAGACTTTCCTCTAGGATTTGCGGTTGCGCAAATTCACGGCGTTTATGTGCTCGCGCAAAACAACTTGGGCTTGGTTGTCGTCGATATGCATGCGGCCCATGAGCGCATTATGTATGAGATTCTTAAGAATGCACTTGATCGCGACCATGTCCCTATGCAACCTTTATTAATCCCTGTGAGCTTTCAAGCCGATAGGTTGGAAGTCGCAACGGCTGAAGATGCGTTATCTAATGAGCAGGGTAATTTACGTCAATTAGGTTTTGACATTGCCGTGCTTTCGCCGACAACATTGGCTGTTCGCGCAGTGCCTGTGATGCTGCAAGATGCAGATGCAGTGGCGCTTGCACGGGACGTATTGAGAGATTTACGTGAATATGGCGGCAGTCGTGCGCTCACCGAGCGACGTAATGAAATGCTCGGAACGATGGCGTGTCACGCTGCAGTGCGGGCTAATCGTATGTTAACCCTGCCGGAGATGAATGCCTTGCTGCGAGATATGGAAGCCACTGAGCGTTCTGGGCAATGTAATCATGGTCGTCCTACCTGGTTTCAAGTGACGATGGGTGAGCTTGATAAAATGTTTATGCGTGGTAAGTAATATGGCTAAATTGTCCCCAGCAATTTTTCTGATGGGTCCTACTGCCAGCGGCAAAACAGGGCTTGCGGTTGAGCTTTATCAAAAACTACCCCTTGAAATCATTAGTGTTGACTCTGCACTCGTTTTTGAAGGCATGGACATTGGTACAGCCAAACCTGATGCTGCCACCTTGGCAAAAGCGCCGCATCACCTCATTGATTTAATTCGACCAACGCAAGTATATTCCGCCGCCAATTTTCGTCATGATGCACTGAGTTTAATGGCGGATATTACAGCGCGTGGCAAAGTACCGCTTTTGGTTGGCGGGACGATGCTCTATTTTAAAGCCTTACAGGGCGGCTTAAGTGCTTTGCCTCAGGCTGATGCTGAGGTTCGAGCAAAATTAGATAACGAAGCTCTACAAGTGGGATGGTCAGTCATGCATGCAAAACTGGCTAAGATTGATCCAGCAACTGCTGCAAGGATTCAGCCAAATGATTCACAGCGCGTGCAGCGCGCATTAGAGGTTTATGAAATTAGCGGCAAAACGATGACTCAATTGCATCAGTTATCAACAGGTGATGATTTGCCATATCGATTATTGAAAATTGCTTTAGTGCCTTCAGATCGTAGCGTTTTACATGCCAGGATAGCTTCGCGTTTTGACGAGATGCTTAAGCATGGGTTTTTAGATGAAGTGAGGAGCTTATTGGCTCTGTACCCGACATTAACGCCTGAATTGCCGTCTATGCGATGTGTTGGATATCGTCAAGCTATAGAGCATTTAGTAGGTAATTATAGTGAAGCTGAATTGCGCGATCGGGGGGTATTTGCAACGCGCCAATTAGCTAAACGTCAACTCACTTGGCTGCGCGGCATGGATGATACTTTTGAGGTGGATTGCTTAAATCCTCAAATGTATCAATTAGTTTTTAATAAAATAAATCAATATTTTGAAACCAATTATTAATTCTTTAAATTAATTTTTTTATTCTATTGGCCGCTTCGATACATTCGTCCAATGAAGCAACCAAAGCTAATCGAATAAAGTTTTTTCCTGGATTAATGCCATGTGCCTCACGGGCTAAAAAGCTGCCTGGTAGTACCGTTACATTGAAATCACGATATAAACGAATTGCAGCTT
>CAJBIA010000125.1 GCA_903953055.1 uncultured Methylophilaceae bacterium | reverse complement strand
CAAAGCGACCGTCTTCTCAACCTCAACAAGAAACTTTGATAACCGCATGGGTAAAGATGCGCGGGTGTATCTCGGTTCTGCTGAGCTTGCTGCGGTCTGCGCCAAACTCGGACGCTTACCAACCACGCTTGAGTACCTCCAGATCGTTGGCGATACCATCAGTGAACACCATGCCTCCATCTACCAGTATCTCAACTTTAATTTGATGCCGGAGTACCAGGCCCAAAAAGTGATCGGCATTGCTCAAGTTTCTTAGCCAATTCATGATGCGGTTCTTTAAGCTTGATTTAACTTTGAGCTTGAAGAACCTTATCCCTGTCATTGCCTTCTTTGGTGGTTTCTTTTGGGATGCGCTGACTATAGGCCGTCAAATCAACCCCTCCGACTTATGGCTTCTTGGCGCCTATCTGCTTGCATGTGGTTTGATTCTTTATTGGATGGGGCATAGAACCAACGCACATTTATTGATGACGGAGATGGAGCGCTTAGAGGCATCCATTAGGCCTGAGTGGCAAAAAAAAGCCCCACTCTTTATTCTGCAATTTCTATTTGGTAGTTTATTTAGTGCCCTGTTCATTTTGTATTTCAAGAGCTCCAACCACTTTCTAGCGCTACTCTGGTCTTTAGGTTTGGGATTTTTGCTCGTTGCCAATGAATATATTGACCATCATTATCATCGCTTCACCCTCACTTGGGCTTTGTTTGGTCTTTGTGCCATCTTAGTATTAAATTTCCTACTGCCGTTTATGTTAGGGAGTATTCTCCCTGTTTGGTTTTATCTGAGCACGCTTGCTGGAGCTGCCTTCACCCATTATCTTCGTAAAAAAACGCCCGGCTGTCCTGGGCGGGCTTGGCCGGTGTGGGTGATTGCGGGTGTTCTGAGCCTTGCTTATTTGTTTGATTTTGTACCCCCCGTTCCTTTGGTTGAGCGCGATATGCAGCTTGGTCTGAACCTTGAAAAAAATAATGGTGAGATGCTGATCTCTATAGAAAAATCCCCTTGGTACAAGCCATGGCGTCTACTTTTTAACGAACTTCATGTGCCTGCTGGAGAGAGGGTTTATTGTGTTTCTTCTGTATTTGCGCCACGTGGAATTAGTGCGGATCTTTATCATCGCTGGGAACACTTCGATAAAAAGTACGGTTGGCAGGCGGTATCAAGAATTGGATTCGGTTTGTCTGGGGGAAGGCAAGGGGGATTCCGAGGCTATACCTATAAACAAAATATTCAATCAGGGGAATGGCGTGTCAAAGTGGAAACGGAGGATGGGCGCACGTTAACTGTGTACAACTTCACGCTATATACAGAGCCACTCTCAGATACGCATTTGGAACTGCGGCGTCTTTAGCTGAGATGGCTGTCTATTTCGAAGCTTGCATCATGGTCTACAGCAAGTTTTTCGGTTAAATAGGGCATGACGTCTTGCAATGTATTAGGCAATGTCCATGGGGGATTGATGATAAACAAGCCACTTCCATACATACCAAACCCTTCAATTGAAGGTTCTTGAACTGTCAAACTTACATTCATCCAATTTTTTAAATTAAGACGTTTTAATTTATCGACCATTTGAGTTGGTTCTGGACGCATTAATAATGGGTACCAGACCATATAAGTGCCCGTTGCAAAGCGTTGTAGACTATCTTTAATCATATCCACCACGCGTTGATAATCCTGTTTTTCTTCGTAAGGCGGATCGATCAATATGACTGCGCGGCGAGTGGGTGGTGGCAAGATTGCTTTAATGCCAGCAAAACCGTTGCTCATGTCGACTTTGACTGTGCGTTGATGACCCTTAAAGTTTTCTAGCAAAATATCGAAATCGCTTGGATGTAGCTCGAATAATCGCATACGGTCATCGGCCCTTAATAATGCTTGTGCGCACAAAGGGGAGCCGGGATACATTTTTAACTTGGCAGTTTTAGGGCCTGAAGGCTGATTCAGGCGCTTAATAAAGCCAACGTAATTCAAGAGCGGCTGCGGCAGGTCGTTTGCATTCCAAAGCTTAGCGATGCCTGATTCATACTCAGCATTTTGGGTTGCATAGCCGGTTTCTAATGAATATTGACCAGCGCCGGCATGGGTGTCGATATACCAAAAAGGTTTGTCTTTTTGTGCGGCATGGTCGATGACTTGCATCAACACAAAATGTTTGAGGACGTCAGCATGGTTGCCTGCGTGGAAGGCGTGGCGGTAACTAAGCATTAGATGTGTCAAGTGTGGATGAATTAGCCATTATAGCGTTAATGGCTAATGCGCTTTGTGAGCAAGACTAAAAAGTACTTAAAACGACTGCTTTTTTGTTGTCTATGGGCTAGCATGTAGGCTTGTAAAACATCATTCTGAATATTACCCATTTGAATTATGCAAAGTTTTGATATTGATTGCCGTTTATGTCCAAGATTGGCTAATTTTCTGGATGAGGTTAAGCATAAAGAGCCGACGTATTTTGCACGGCCTGTTCCGGCATTTGGTGTCTCAGAGCCCAAATTATTAATTGTCGGGCTGGCGCCAGGGATGCATGGTGCTAATAAAACTGGCCGTCCATTTACGGGGGATTATGCAGGGATCTTGCTCTACGAAACTTTAAATAAGTTTGGCTTTGCAAGTGCGCCAGTTTCGACTTCTATCGATGATGGATTAAAGCTCCTGGACTGCCGAATTACGAATGCAGTTAAATGTCTGCCGCCTGATAATAAACCGAATCCAGAAGAAATTAACACCTGTAACGGGTACTTAGCCTCTGAACTTTCTGGACTGCCAGAGCGTTGTATTATTTTAGCCTTAGGAAACGTGGCACATACGGCGGTCCTAAAAGCTTATGGATTGAAGGTCAGTGCTTATAAGTTTGGCCATGCTGCGCGTCATACTTTGTCGAATGGTCGTGTGATTTATGATAGTTACCATTGCAGTCGTTACAATACGCAAACCAAACGTTTGACTGAAGCGATGTTTCAGGATGTGTTTGCATCGATCAAATCTGAATTATGAAAGGGGAGTGTCATGCCTTATATCAATATTAAACATGCAGGATCGCTAACACGCGAACAAAAAGCAGAAATCGCGAAAGAAGTCACAGAGACGATGCAACGTATTGCTAAAAAACCAGCAAGTTATACCTATATTACCTTTGATGAGGTGGCTTATGAGGACTGGGCGATTGCAGGTAAACTTTTAGATGAGTGAATCTTCATGAAAATACCCGCAAGACTGCAACCGCTTGTTGAAGATGGCCTGGTCGATGATGTGGTGCGCCAACTCATGAGCGGTAAGGAGGCGACTGTATATGTCGTTCGCTGCGGCGATGATGTGCGATGCGCTAAAGTCTACAAAGAGGCAAATCAGCGTAGTTTTAGACAAAGTGTGGACTATACAGAAGGGCGCAAGACTAAGAATAGTCGACAAGCCCGCGCCATGGAAAAAGGATCTAAGTACGGACGTAAGCTCCAAGAGCAGGCTTGGCAAAGCGCCGAGGTGGATGCCTTGTATCGGTTGGCCGCGGCAGGTGTACGTGTTCCAAAACCTTACAATTTTTACGAGGGTGTTTTGTTGATGGAGTTGGTGGTGGATGAAAATGGAAATGCCGCGCCAAGACTTAACGATATTGCATTCTCGGCGGAAGATGCCCGTAAGTGCCATCAGATCCTGTTGCGAGAAGTGGTGCGTATGCTGTGCGCCGGGATTATTCATGGCGACTTATCAGAGTTTAATATCTTGCTTTCTAGTGACGGCCCTGTGATTATTGACTTACCTCAGGCAGTAGATGCGGCGGGCAATAATCATGCAGAATCAATGCTTGAGCGGGATGTGAATAACTTAAGAGATTATTTTGGCCGTTTTGCGACTGAATTACTGACTACGCAATACGCAAAAGAGATTTGGCATTTATTTTCTCATGGCAATCTCACTGTTGAAAGGCCTTTGAACGGCCACTTTCAGGAAACTAAAAAGGCGGTAGACTTGAAGACGGTGATGCGCGTGATTGATGATGTTCGTAAGGAAGAAGAAGCGAAGCGCTTGCGCTTAGCAGAATTAGGGATTAAGTGAGCTTAAGTATTTAACATTTTTCATGAATGATTTATTTAATCCTAAACCGATATTAAAAACCCTGCCTAATTTGCCAGGCGTTTATCGCATGAAAAACGCTAGCGATGAGGTGATTTACGTTGGCAAGGCAAAAGATTTAAAAAAACGGGTCTCATCTTACTTTAATAAAAATTTACCCAGTCCTCGCACTCGGATGATGGTATCCCAAATTGTTAACATAGAGACAACCGTTACGCATTCTGAGGCAGAAGCTTTACTCCTCGAAAATAATCTAATTAAAAGTTTCATGCCGCGCTACAACGTTCTGTTCCGCGATGATAAAACTTACCCCTACATTTCTTTGACCGGCGATACGTTTCCAAGGTTGGCTTTTCATCGCGGCACGCAACGAAAAGGTCACAGCTATTTTGGCCCATTCCCCAATTCGGTTGCTGTGCGTGAAAGCATTCAGTTGCTGCAAAAAGTATTCATGTTGCGCACATGTGAAAATACAGTCTTCTCAAATAGAACCCGTCCTTGTCTGCAGTATCAAATTGAGCGCTGCACTGGGCCGTGTGTAAATTTGATTAGTGAAGAAGATTATCGTCGGGACGTAGGGCATGCCACTATGTTTTTGCAAGGACGTGAGCAGCAGGTGATTGATGAGCTAGGCGAGAAAATGATGACCGCCGCAGAGGCTCAAGACTTCGAAATGGCAGCGGTGTATCGTGATCGAATGCAAAGCCTAAGGCAAGTGCAGGTTAAGCAATTTGTAAGTGATTTTGCCGTCAACGATGCAGATGTGATTGCCTGTATTTCAAATGAGGGTCAGCATTGTGTGAATCTTGTCATGATTAGGGGTGGCAGGCACTTGGGGGATAAGAGCTACTTTCCTAAAAATGCAGATGGCGCTGAATTAGAAGACACCATGCAGGCATTCTTGGAGCAGCATTATGTTTCACAAAATATGCCGCCCCTAGTGATTGTCGGCGTGCCAATTGAAACTTCCGCTCTAGAGGAGGTGTTTACTCAGCAGGTGGGCCGAAAGGTGCGTATCAACATTAATCCCACGAGCGATAAGCGTGTTTGGATGAAAATGGCAGAGGCTAACGCGGAGTTAGCCCTTCAACAACGATCTGCGCAGCAATCTAATCAGCAAGCAAGGTTAATTGCTTTACGTGATGCATTGGACATCGGGGACTCCGTTGAGCGTATTGAATGTTTTGATATAAGCCACACGATGGGGGAGGCGACCGTCGCTTCTTGTGTGGTCTTTGATAAAGGGGCGATGCAAAACTCGGAATACAGGCGCTATAACATTAGCGGCATTACGCCAGGCGATGATTATGCTGCGATGCGTGATGCTTTAACTCGACGTTATAAAAAAGTAGCTGCAGGCGAGGGCAAGCGCCCAGACTTGATTTTTATTGATGGTGGCAAGGGTCAATTGGGGGTGGCTGTTGAGGTTATGCAAGAAGTTGGATTAGCTGATATCCTCTTGGTTGGGATTGCCAAGGGTGAAGAACGTCGGCCCGGTTTGGAACAGATGTTTTTCCCAGACCGTGAATTGCCGGTTGGGCTGAACAAAGATCATATAGGCTTGCACTTACTTCAGCAGATTCGGGATGAGGCGCATCGATTCGCGATCACGGGACACCGTGCAAGGCGTGGTAAGGCAAGAATGCATTCATCACTAGAGGACATTGATGGGATCGGCGCAAAGCGCCGTAAAAGCTTATTGATCAGGTTTGGTGGATTAGACGGCGTTAAAAATGCTAGTGTAGATGAGCTAGCTAAGGTGGAAGGCATTAGCCAAATGTTGGCAGAAAAAATATATCAGGAGTTTCATTAATGTTTTGGAATTTGCCAAACAGTTTAACGGTGTTAAGAATCGTACTTATTCCTGTGTTCGTAAGTATTTTTTATGCGCAACCTCATTGGATATCAGCCCATTCTGCGAATGTTCTTGCAACGGCCATTTTTGGTTTGGCTGCCATTACCGATTGGTTGGATGGCTACTTTGCTCGCAAGCTTAATCAAACCTCAGCTTTCGGGGCATTTTTAGATCCTGTCGCTGATAAGTTAATGGTCGCAGCCGCTTTAATTATGCTGGTGGAATTTAATCGTGTGGGGGCATTTGTAGCCTTCATTATTATCGGCCGTGAGATTGCGATTAGTGCTTTACGTGAATGGATGGCAGGTGTCGGTGAGCGTGGAAGCGTAGCGGTTGCGATGATAGGTAAAATTAAAACGGTTGCTCAGATGGTGGCGATACTTTTTTTGTTGTATTTCGATCCAATCTTAGGAATTAGTACAAAATTGATTGGGCAAATATCAATTTACATTGCGGTAATTTTGACATTGGTGTCAATGGCTTACTATTTAAAGGCGGCTTGGCCTCAAATGAACATCAATGAGAGCTAGCGATATATCCTTATATTGGGCTTGACGAAGGTCTTAAAACCCTTATAATGCTCGCTTCTTTACGCGGGAATAGCTCAGTTGGTAGAGCGCAACCTTGCCAAGGTTGAGGTCGCGAGTTCGAGACTCGTTTCCCGCTCCAAATAATTAAAAAAGGGAAAGCTCAACTGCTTTCCCTTTTTTAACTTATACCTCTCGGTCTATGATCGTGAGGGTATGGCGCGATAGCAAAGCGGTTATGCCGCGGCCTGCAAAGCCGTTTAGTCCGGTTCGACTCCGGATCGCGCCTCCAAATTTAAAAGACCTAGCGATTGCTAGGTCTTTTTTTGTTTGATTTGGTAATTAATTTTGCTTAAAAGTGTGACAGAGGTTAAAATACGCACCGCAAAAGATCTAACAACTGCGTGGTTTTCAGCGCGGTTCCATCCGCCCGGGTGGTGAAATTGGTAGACACAAGAGACTTAAAATCTCTCGCTCGTAAGGGTGTGCCGGTTCGACTCCGGCCCCGGGCACCATAAAAAATATTTCATAGTCCAATAATCTCCAACTACGTCTTTTTATTTTCATAAGTAACTGTTTTTATTGAAAAGTTACTCCAGTCTCGTCTAAAGCTGTCCAGTTGCATCCAGTGTATTTTGGAGGTATTGTTGGGGCTCTTAGCAATTGAATGAAGTGAGATATATGTAATGAGCAATAAGTGGATTGGTTGTTTGATTTGTTTTACCTTGGCGGGATGCTCTATCCTCCAAAGTAAGTCAGTAGATCATGGCGCTGATTGTACTCTCGGTATTCCATGGGCTGATTGCCAGCCTGGGACAAAGGGTTTCTCCAATATTGGAGTCAAAGCAGAAAAGGCGCGCCTCAATTCGACCATTGAGCAATTTAAGGTTGTTCATGATCAATGTCAGGTAGACATTAACAGTCCTGAGTTGGATATTATTAGGCAAAAAATTGAGTTATTTAAACCATCATTAAATACTGCGCCATCGGCAGAAATCTCAACTTTAGATCAATTCCCATCGTCTGCAGAGTTAGGCCCAATAGCAAAATGGCAGTCACTGAGAGATCTTTGTCTCAAGCGTGAGGCTGCCGTTCTTCAAAACATCCCGACGAGCAACGATTCGGTTTCTGAAAGCTATATTCAGCAGCAACGGTTGTTTGCTAAAGAAACGCAGTTAAAAATAGGGGAGCTGGCTGATGCCTTGCAGAACTCAAAAATTACTTATGGGGAGTTTGCTACAAAGAGCTATGAGTTAGGTAAGCAGGCTGTCAATGCCCAAGTCACATATAAGGAAGCGGCTTTAGTAACGGATCGAAAAAAGCAGGTACAGATTCAGCAGTTTGCCCAACAACAATTTGATAATAATTTAATGGCCTGGAAAACTTATATTAAGGCAGTGAATGCGAGGAAGCCTAGAACGGTGCATTTGGATGGAAGCGTTAAGTAGCGTTTAAACCAAGGCTTATTTAATCAATTTAAGCACTTTGTCCGTGACATCTACTTTTGGACCTATGTATCCACCGGTATTGAAAAGAATTAAATCATAACCTTCATTTTGACCTAATGTGGTGACAGCCGCGTTGATGCTGTTCTCGAAGTTATTGAGCTCCTCCTGTTTACGTATCACAAAGTCCTCATGCTGGCGATTTCTTTTGCGATCTAAATCAATTTTTAGATATTCAACTTCTTTAAGTTTGATGGCGTAATCTTTTTGTGATAGGTTTGGAGCGTCTTTTTCAAAGGTCGTTTGTTTGTCTTGTACTTGTTTTGCAAACTTCTCTAGTTCAGCATTTCGTGGTTTGAATTCAGCCATCAATTTTTTACCAACATCTAATGATTGCTGAGATTGCATGATGACCTTCATTTGGACATAACCAACTTTGTTACCAGCACAAGTGATTAAGGTGAATGAAAGCAGATAAATTGCAAATAAAATTTGAGTAAAAACTCTCAACTAAAACCTCTTCATTGATTTGATCAATACACGTTATTATAAGCGTTTTTGATATAGCTTGTTAGCGCGAAGCGACGTTCTGTTTGACAATCATCAATAATGGGTAAGGGCAATTGCTTATTAATAATTCTAGAAAAAACCTGTTGTTATCCTTCAGTCTCATTTTTTTATTATCAGCTTGTGCATCAGAAGTTGCGCCTGTGAATGGCAAAAGATTACCAGAGCAGAGTGATGGAAGCTCTTTTGGTCATCTCATGAAATCTGACATAGATAGGCTTGCTGATCTTGAAATGCATGAGAACACACAAAGTTTGCGTATCCTGATGACGAAGCTCTATAAACGCAATCCTGCCGAGTTAAAAAAGAGCACATCTGGAACGGTTGATGAGATGGTGGGTTGGGTATTTGAGGGTGGTCATCATTGGAGCTTCGTTGAACTTAATGGACTACAGTGCACGGATGCTATTTATTTAGCCTTTAAGCCTGAGTTCAAAGGCGACAGGGTTTTGTCCTTGATCGTCGGTTTGCAAACCATGATGATCAAAGCCCGCGGTGGGAAAACAGAGTTTTTTTTAACTGATATTGTTGATGCACAAAGTGTTTATAACAGTGCACGTAATATTGAAATTGCCGCCTGGAAACTTTCAAATACCCGTGATGAGAATGGCCAGTTGTATTTCCTGACGAATGAAATGCAAAGTCAGGGCAAAGAACAAAATCTGAGCTTTGAACGTGAAATTGGGCGTATGGTCGGACGGACTGATTTGTATGCCTTAACCCTCTCAGAAAAATCTCAACGCGGGTTAACTAGATTCACGCAGAGTGTCGCTACGGCTTTATTGTTGCCTATATAGGCATTCTGAATTGTGAGAAAATAGAGCGCGCAATTTGAGTGTTCACAAATCGCCCCCGTAGCTCAGTGGATAGAGCATCCCCCTCCTAAGGGGAGGGTCACACGTTCGATTCGTGTCGGGGGCACCAATTCCTAATATGAGAATATATTAAGATTGAGTTTTTCTTAGGCGTTTTGTCAAGAAGCCAATCAAGCCTAAGCCTATCATGAACATGACAGGTGTTTCTATTTCCGGTACGGCGGCCACTGATAACAAGAAAGCACTTTGTTGCCCATTTTTAACCGCGGTACCAACAATATCTCCGTTGTCGTTAATACCTCTAGCGGTTTGCAATACCCAGCCAGCATTGATTTCATTGGGATTAAGGAAGCTATTTAAGTCATAAAGGTAGCCATCTTTCCATAGTGTGGCATGAATCACACTGTTAGATAGGAAAGAGGAGCCTACAATTTCACCCGTGGCATTAATTGCTAAAGCTTCGCTAGTATACGCGCCCAGCGAGCCAAGGTCGGTGGCCACGCCATTGTGATCCCATAGCGTCGCGTGCATAACTCCGCCATAACTATCAACAGATGCAGATCCTACAGCCTGACCAGAAGCATTAATTGCATTGGCTTGGCTGATAGGTGCGCCTAGTGGAAGGGATCCAAGGCTCGTTGGGACTCCGTCCCATCGTGCTGAATAATCAGAATAGCCTACAATTTTACCTGAAGCATTAATTCCAGAGGCCCAAGTATTACGACCCCCTAAGGTTCCAAGGTCAGTAGCCGTTCCGTTATCCCATAGCGTTGCATGCATTACATAAGGGTCGCTTGCTACATATGAGTAGCCAACGACTTTACCTGAGTCATTAATGCCATAAGCATAGCTATAAGCGCCAACCGGATCGAGGTCGGTAAGCGTCCCATTACTCAAAATGGCAGCGTGGCTTCCAGATTGACCTGAAATTTGACCTGAACTGTTGATATTAGTGGGCGTAAAAGCACCAAGATCAGTCATGGTCCCGTTACTCCATAGCACCCCGTGGTTATTTCCATTCACATCGCTTGAGACCCCAATGACTTGGCCTGAAGCATTAATTCCATTGGCGGAGCTATAAATCCCACCTAAAGTACCAAGGTCATCAAATGTGTAAGCATTTGCTGACAATGAGAGCAAAGTTAACGTGGTGAGGACAGTAAGTCTATAAAATACATTAGCAATCATAATCATTATCATAATCATAGTTGAATTTAACCATGATATATACAGGGGCTTTGTGACATTAATATGATGCAGTTATAGTTCTTTTGGATTAGAGGCTGGATGCCTATGCTGCAGTATGTCGAAATGCTAGCCTGTATTTTTCATTTCTAACGCTTCCCATCGTGCAATCTTATTCACAAGCGTTTCATCGAGCTTAGTTAATTCGACCTGCAGTTTGCTTGCTTTTTCTAGCTCTGATTTGTAGATGTCAGGGTTAGCGAGGGTTGCATTAATTAATGCAATTTCTTTTTCAAGCGTCTCAATTTGCTCTGTAAGCTCATTAAGCTCTTGTTGTTCCTTGAAACTGAGTTTTATCTTACTTGACTTTTCTTTGGGTTCAGGAATCGCGGAAGCCTGTGTTTTAGTCTTTGATGCGACGTTGATTGCGCTTGCACGTTGTTCGGTAAAGCGTAACCAATCATCATAGCCCCCTCCAAATTCAGTGAGCTGACCATTCCCCTCAAAGGCTATCACTTGAGTCACAGTGTTTTCTAAGAATGCTCTATCATGACTCACTAAAAATAGTGTGCCCGGAAAGTCTTGTAATAAGCTTTCGAGCAACTCTAAGGTATCAATATCTAAGTCATTCGTCGGCTCGTCTAGGACCAATACATTGGAGGGGCGAGCAAATAAACGGGCTAACAGTAAACGATTACGCTCCCCACCAGATAGAGACTTAACCGGGGAACGTGAACGTTGAGGCGGGAATAAAAAGTCTTCTAGATAGCTAATCACATGCTTACGCTCATTGCCAATTTCCACAAAGTCAGAACCTGGGCTAATGGTATCGGCTAGCGTGGCTTCTTCATCCAGTTGTTCTCGCATTTGGTCAAAGTATGCGACGTTCATGTTGGTACCGCGTTGAATGGTTCCTGAATCAGCCTCTTCCTCGCCCAGAATTAACTTGAGCAGGGTGGTTTTGCCTATGCCATTTGGGCCAAGGAGCCCAATTCGATCACCACGCATAATACGGGTGCTAAATCCGTTAATCAGGACGCGATCACCATATCCTTTTTTCACATTATCGAGTTCAGCGACCAATTTTCCTGAACGCTCACCGCTGTCGAGTGAAAGTTTGACATTGCCTTGACGCTCCCGTCTTGCGGCGCGTTCCAAGCGAAGCTTCTCTAGTTGACGCACGCGACCCTCATTACGGGTGCGGCGGGCTTTTATGCCTTGGCGTATCCAGACTTCTTCTTGGGCTAACACCTTGTCGAATTTTGCGGCGTGCGTTGCTTCTACTGCTAACAGTTCTTCTTTTTTGACAAGATAGTTTTCATAGTTGCCGACGAACTCTGTGAGTTTGCCGCGATCTAGTTCCACAATTCTTGTGGCAAGTCGATTCAAGAAGCGCCTGTCATGGGTGATGAACAGTACACCACCATTAAAGTTAAGTAAAAGTTCTTCCAGCCATTGAATCGCTTCTAAGTCCAGATGGTTGGTTGGCTCATCTAATAATAAAACTTCAGGGTCGGCCACTAGCGCACGTCCAAGCGCAACCCGTTTACGCCATCCACCAGAGAGTGAGGCGACAGGCGTGTCAGGGTCTAAACTTAATTTACTTAAAACAGTTTCTACTTTTGCTTGCATGCCCCAACCGTCTTTGGCATCTAGCTCATGTTGTAGTCCTTGCATGCGATCCATCAATGCATCAATATCAGCATCCGGGGCCCCCATGCTGTGGGTAACCTCGTGATAGTCCACTAAGATTTGTTGCATTGCACCCAAGCCCTCAGCGACCGCTTCAAAGACGGTGTGGCTAGGATCTAAAGCAGGTTCTTGCGGAACATAGACA
This sequence comes from uncultured Methylophilaceae bacterium, assembly GCA_903953055.1. Taxonomy (GTDB): domain Bacteria; phylum Pseudomonadota; class Gammaproteobacteria; order Burkholderiales; family Methylophilaceae; genus Methylopumilus_A. Next base: position 20,759 of record CAJBIA010000125.1, on the reverse strand, counting down.
ATCCTTACTGAGGTGGCACGCCAAATATTGCCATCATCGAGTTTTATTTCTCCTGCGATGACCTTGAGAAGGCTAGATTTTCCTGCACCATTGCGGCCAATCAATCCAACGCGCTCACCTGGGTCTAGCTGGAATGCAGCATGGTCGAGGAGAGCGTGGTGGCCAAAAGCGAGTGAAGCGTTATCAAGCGTAATGTGTGGCATGCGTACTTTCTAATTGATGTTTTGGCCAAGCATGGCACGAATTTGTGCCATACGTTCTTTACCATGTTCTTTATTTGTGGCTGTGTCTGCATTAGGGCTTCCAAAGTGGCGGATGTCGTCCTTTGGCAGCTCTTCAATAAAGCGGCTCGGCTCGCAAATTTCTGTTTCGCCTGCACGTTTACGTTTTTTGCACCAGGAAATATTGAGAGACTTTTGTGCGCGCGTAATCCCCACATACATTAGGCGTCGTTCCTCCTCAATTTTATCGGTATCTACACTTTCACGGTGCGGCAATATACCTTCTTCCACACCAATTAAAAAGACGTGACCGAACTCCAACCCTTTGGCGGCATGGAGCGTGGATAACTTAACGGCATCAGGATCACCCTCTTCCCGACCCTCCAACATACTCATGAGGGCAACCATTTGCGTCAGGCTGAGTAAGTCTCGCGTTTCATTATCCCCATTGTCTTCGCCTTTTTTGGTGAGCCAACTGACAAACTCCAGTACATTTTTCCATTTGGATTCCGCCGCGCGAGGCTCTTCGGTGTCGTATAGGAATGCTTCGTAATTGATGCCCTTTAAGATATCGTTAAGGACTTCCCCCGCGGGATCTTTTGTTGCTCGGGCTTGAAGCTTGTTAATGTACTGACAAAAAGTTAATAAGTCATCTAGTTGCCGGCCACCTAGTTCTCGTTGGAAGTCACCCTCAAATGCGGCCTCAAACAATGAGGTTTTGTGCTGCTTAGCATATTCACCGAGGCGCTCAAGGGTGGTATTGCCGATGCCCTTTTTGGGAGTAGTAGCAGCGCGAATAAATGCAGGATCATCGTCTTCGTTTGCGATGAGCCTTAAGTAACTGACTAAGTCCTTAATTTCTGCTTTATCGAAAAAAGACTGGCCACCTGAGATCGTATAAGGAATTTTGTGATTGCGGAGGTGCTGCTCAAAGATGCGTGCTTGGTGATTGCCTCGGTAAAGGATGGCGTAATCGGTATACTTAGTTCGATTTTCAAATTTATGGGCCATGAGCTTCATGACCACTGATTCCGCTTCGTGCTCATCATCTCGTGCAGCGCTGACCTGAATCAAATCCCCGGTGCCAAGCTCGCTCCAAAGCTTTTTCTCAAATAGCTTTGGATTATTAGAGATAACTTGGTTGGCAGCCCGTAAAATGCGGACGGTAGAACGATAATTTTGTTCTAGCTTGATCACTTTTAAGCGCGTGAAATCTTGGGTAAGTTGGCGCAGATTTTCAACATCCGCCCCCCGCCAACCATAAATGGCTTGATCATCATCGCCGACCGCAGTGAAGTTTCCTTCAACGCCCGTAAGTAGTTTGACTAATTTATATTGGCAAGCATTCGTATCTTGGTACTCATCGATCAGTAAGTATTTCAGCTTATGTTGCCACTTGTTGAGCACGTCGGCATGTTGTTCAAAAAGCTCGACCGGTAATTTGATGAGGTCGTCAAAGTCGACCGCCTGATAAGCCTTGAGTGTTTGTTGATAGAGTTGATAGATCTTCGCAGCCGCAACCGTTAGATCATCATCGGCAATTAATTTGACTTGATCTGGGGTTAAAAATGCATTTTTCCACGCAGAGATTTGCCACTGCGTTTTGCGTAATAGTTGTTTATCGGTGGTCGCTAAAATGTCTGACAATATTTTATAGCTGTCAGAAGAGTCAATAATTGAGAATTGTTTTTTGTAACCTAGCACTTCAGCCTCTTGGCGTAATATCTGCATGCCGAGTGAGTGAAAAGTGGCAATGGTGAGGCCTTTGCTATTGACCCCGGCCAGCAACTGACTCACTCGCTCTTGCATCTCGCGCGCGGCTTTGTTGGTGAAGGTAATCGCGGCAATTTCTTTTGGGGCGAAGCCGCATTCTTGAATCAGATAAGCAATCTTCTGGGTGATGACACGTGTTTTTCCGCTCCCGGCGCCAGCAAGAACGAGCAGAGGCCCCTCTAGGTATTTTACGGCTTCGCGCTGCGGTGCGTTAAGGGTATTGAGCATTGGCACTTTAAGGGTTGAAAAAGACGGTTGGGTTGCTTTTGGGCTCGCAATTTTAACTTTTAAGGCTGACATTAGCTATCAAATCGTGGCATAGTTTGCGCCATGCAGAACAATCCTTTTCTAGAAAATTTCCGACAAGTCGCTTTTTTAGCACACCATACCCAACTGTTGATGAGTAGTTATCATTATTGGACAGGCGAACCTTTGATTGCAGAGACGAAGGATACTGTGCAAGGGTTAATGAATGCCTCCTTGGCGATTGCCTCGCATCAGGCCGGAGATGATCCTATTTTTAATTATGCCAATCACCAAGCCTTGGCGCTCTTTAAAATGACGCCAGAAGAGATCATGGGTTTACCATCACGCTACTCTGCCGAGCCTATGTTGCGGGAAGCTCGCGCAGCATTTTTGCATCAAGTGGCGTCGCACGGATTTATCGAAAACTATTCAGGCGTGCGCATTGCTAAAGACGGTAGCCGATTTTTAATTGAACAGGCGACGGTATGGAACGTCGTGGATCTGAAACAGGCGCCGAGCCAAACGCTTGGTCAGGCGGTCGTGATCAAAGCTTGGCATGCGCTATAAGCATGCTATTAAACTCTAAGGAAGACCATGCGATCGACTAAAGCAAGCAGTGCTGTAGAGCGCTTAAATAAACGAAGTGAGCAAAAGTACTCGATGGGGACGAACGGTAAAGGCTTGTTTTGGCTATCTCTGTCAGGAGAAAATGGTCTATCTACAAAGCTCTGTGAGTCGATGACCATGGACGACTTTGTACCGTTTGTAAATGGACTGGGACCGCAAGTTGTTAAGCGAGTGAGCAAGCTGGATCTAGCGTTTAGTAAACAGCTTGTTAAGAAATAAAATTACTCTTCTTCGGAATGTTCTTCTGGAGAAGGCGCTGGTGAAACCTTCTTGTTCCCGTCAATCATGTCTTGACGACTTGCCGGGGTTTCGAGGCTAATGCGACCGATGGTGCCAGCGCGGTATTCTGTTAAGAAAGTCACTGCAGTTTTTTCCATGTCCCATTCACCGGCTTTTAATTTGTAAGAGCGGCGCTTGGCGATGGCTTCAAGTAAATCAATCCCATCCATTTGGCTGACGTCTATTTTGTATCGCGCTGCTAATAAATCAGGATAGCGTTTGAGTAGGTTATTCGCAAGAAAGGTGGCGACATCTTCGTCAATCACCGCATTGCGACCGATGGCATGGCTAGCCGCTAGCATGAAACCATCTGACTCATATTGGATCTTCGGCCACATCATCCCAGGGGTGTCGGTAATACTCATGAGCGGACTAAGTTCAAAACGCTGCTGTGATTTAGTGACGGCCGGCTCGTCGCCCACTTTGGCGACGCGTCGATTAAGCAGGGCATTCATAAAGGTGGATTTTCCCACGTTAGGGATGCCCATGATCATCATGCGTAGGGGTTTGATCGGGGAGTCGCGATGCGGCGCAAGTGCGGCACATAACTTAGGAATTCTAGCGGCGTCTCCTGGCTTCTTACAAGAGATAGCGACGGCCTTCACGTTAGGCTGTTTGTTAAAATAGTTCAGCCATGCTTGTGTCACATCAGGATCAGCCAGATCTGTTTTATTGAGGATTTTTAATTGTGGGCGTTGGCGAAACAAACGCATTTCGTCAATCATTGGGTTATGACTTGCTTCAGGCACGCGAGCATCTAGCACCTCGATCACAATGTCGGTAAACTCCATTGTCTCTTCGGCTTTCTTGCGTGCTTGGGTCATGTGCCCCGGGTACCATTGAATTGCCATACATCCTCACTTTAAAATCAACACGGGCGTTATGCATTATTTCTGACCGTGCCATTTGCATTGTCTGTGACCTTACGCTCCTATTGAGGGGGTCACAGTCAGAAGTCTTATTTTATCATTCAGCGTTATCCCCGCGTTTTATTATTCAAAGGATGCGGCATCAGTTAAAATATAGGCATGACTTTAATCCCCGAAATCAAGCCACATCAGTCTATAGAGTTACTCAAAGCGCTACATATTCTGACGCGTGACGGTAAGCTTAATCAAGATACGCGTCGCAAGCTTAAGCAGGTATATCACCTTTATCACTTTATTGAGCCATTGCTTACCGAGTTGATGGAAGAAACCGATAACATCACATTAGTCGATCATGGCGCAGGTAAATCCTATTTGGGTTTTATTCTTTATGATTTATTCATGAAGCAGCACAAAACCGGCCGCGTGGTTGGGATAGAAACCCGTGAGGAATTAGTCAAAAAATCTAAAGAGCTGGCTGAACAATTGCATTTTGATCGTATGGATTTTCACCATCTAAGTGTTGAAGAATCGATGACGTCTCCTTTGCTACCTCAGCAAGTTGAAATTGTCACAGCGTTGCATGCTTGTAATACGGCAACTGATGACGCGATTCGTTTTGGCCTAGAAAAGCATGCAAAGTTTATGGTGCTCGTGCCTTGCTGTCAGGCAGAAGTCGCTGAAGTCCTTCGTAAGCACAAGAATGAGTCTTTCAGTAAAACGCCGCTTTCTGAAATTTGGCGTCATCCTATCCATACCCGCGAGTTTGGAAGTCAAATTACCAATGTCTTGCGTTGCCTTCAGCTAGAAGCGCATGGCTACCAAGTAACGGTGACGGAGCTTGTCGGATGGGAGCATTCCATGAAAAATGAATTAATTATTGCGCGTTATCAAAATAGTCCGCGCAAAAATGCTCAAGAGCGTTTAGCTCAAATTCTTGAAACGCTTAATTTGGAAGAGTTGCATACACGCTTCGCTTAAGTGTCTTTGAATCCCTCATGAATACCGCAGACAATTCTATCGCCCAGTTCAATCAAGCTCTCGCTACCTGTATGTTGGCTGATCGGCATGGGCTGCGCCGTAAGATACGCGATGTGGTTGACTTACAAAAAGTGATACAAAAAACGCCTGATGCTAAATCCAAACAGAAAGTGGATAGGCTCTTGGCTGAAATTGTGCAAAAAATATCAGCCTCACATCAAAAGTACCAAGCACGCTTAACTGCATTACCTAACCCAGAATATGCTTTAGATTTGCCTGTCACGGCGCGTAAGGGAGAGATTAAAGCGGCAATTGCTAAACATCAAGTAGTCATTGTTTGTGGGGAAACTGGCTCAGGTAAAACCACGCAACTCCCTAAAATTTGTTTGGAACTTGGCCGCGGCGTGAGTGGTTTGATTGGGCATACCCAGCCACGCCGTATTGCAGCACGTTCAGTGGCGACTCGCATTGCTCAAGAACTTAAATCGCCCTTAGGTGAGGTCGTTGGCTACAAGGTGCGTTTTAACGACAAGCTTTCGGAATCCAGCTATATCAAATTAATGACCGATGGTATTTTGCTTGCAGAAACCCAGGGCGATCATTTCCTTAATGCCTATGACACCATTATTATTGATGAGGCGCATGAGCGGAGTCTTAATATTGACTTCTTGCTTGGTTACCTGAAGCAGCTACTTTCAAAACGCCCTGATTTGAAAGTCATTGTCACCTCAGCCACCATAGATGCGGATCGTTTTTCCAAACACTTTGATGGGGCTCCTGTTATTGAAGTCTCTGGCCGAACCTATCCGGTTGAGATTCGGTACCGTCCGCTGGGTAAAGCCGGATATTCATCGCAAACAGTGGAAGAAGAGATCGGTGATGATGACGAGACGCTTTTTGGGATTAAGCGCAAAGGTAAAACGGAGGCCCGCTGGCTAGAAGAAGATGACGCTGAAGAAGCCATAGAAGAAGCCATTTTAGACGCGGCTGATGATCTCTTAAGACAAGGGGACGGCGATATTTTAGTGTTCTTACCGGGGGAGCGTGAGATTCGTGACACGGCAGATCATTTAAGAAAATATCAAGGCCGCTCTGCCAAATTAAGACATATTGAAGTATTGCCATTATTCGCCAGGCTGTCGATTGAAGATCAACAAAAAATATTCCGAACTACGGGCACGCGGCGGATTGTGTTGGCCACTAACGTCGCAGAAACGTCGCTCACAGTGCCCGGCATTAAGTATGTCATTGACGCTGGTTTAGCGAGGGTCAATCGCTATAGTAGCCGCGCAAAAGTTGAACAGTTACAGATTGAGAAGATTAGCCAAGCAGCGGCTAAGCAGCGTGCAGGGCGCTGTGGTCGGGTTTCTAACGGGATTTGCGTTCGACTCTATGACGAACAGGATTTCAACAGTCGCCCAGCGTTTACAGACCCAGAAATCTTGCGAAGTTCTTTGGCCTCCGTCATTTTGCGGATGGCGGCTTTACGCCTTGGCGATATCAGCCAATTTCCGTTTATTGAGGCGCCATCATCACGTTTAGTGGCTGATGGCTATCTATTATTACAGGAGCTTGGTGCGGTAGATGCCCATCGTGAAATTACCGAGCTGGGTAAGCAGCTTGCTCGTTTACCCCTAGATCCACGTGTGGGTCGAATGATTTTGGCTGCCAAGCACGAGGGCGTCTTGCGCGAGATCTTGATTATCGCGAGTGCGCTCAGCATCCAAGATCCACGTGAGCGGCCCATGGATAAGCGCGAAGCTGCGGACCAGGCCCATGCAAAGTTTGCAGATGAGCGTTCAGATTTTTTAGGCTTCCTTAAGCTTTGGAATTTTTATGATGAAGCCCTTAACACCAAAAAATCTAATAAAGACTTATTGGGAAAATGCCATCAAAATTTCCTTTCATTTTTACGCCTAAAAGAATGGCGAGAGTTGCATGGTCAAATTCGTGAAATTGCTGAAGAGCTTGATTTAAAACCTAACGTTGAGGAGGCCGACTTAGATAAAAATTACGATCAAATCCATCGTGCTTTACTGTCAGGCTTGCTTGGGAATATTGGATTTAAAGATGGGGAGGCGGATAACTACCTTGGTGCTCGTGCGATTCGATTCAACATTGCCCCAGGTTCCGCCCTTAAAAAGACACGTCCTAAATGGGTGATGTCAGCTGAACTGATGGAAACCAGCAAGCTCTATGCGCGCTGTGTGGCTAAGATCGACCCTGATTGGATAGAACCACTGGCACGCAATCTAACGCAAAGCCACTACAGTGACCCGCGATGGGACAGGAAGCTCTCACAAGTATCCGCCTGGGAGCGAGTGAGTTTGTATGGATTAACCATTACTCCTAAGCGCCGTGTGCATTATGGTCCGATTGACCCCAAGGAATCTCGGGAGATTTTCTTGCGAGAAGCTTTGGCAAATATGGAGTTCGATACCCGTGCGCCATTTTTCGAGGCTAATCGCCATTTGATTGCCCAGATTGAGGAACTGGAACACAAAGCGCGTCGCCAAGATGTGCTCGTGGATGAACATACCTTATTTGCGTTTTATGACAATATTATTCCGCAAGGCATATATAACGGTGCCAGCTTTGAGACTTGGCGAAAGGACGCAGAAGCGGCTTTGCCCCGATTGCTTTACCTCACTAAAGATGCGCTGATGCGTCATGGTGCAGCAGGGGTGACAGAAGCCCAATTCCCTGAAACTTTTGTCGTCGATGGTGTCACGCTTACGCTTAAATACCGGTTTGAGCCAGGCAATCCCTTGGATGGCGTCACAGCGACTGTGCCTTTGGCATTGCTAAATCAACTCAATCCGACCCAAGCTGAATGGCTGGTGCCAGGGATGATCAGAGAAAAAATGACTGCGCTGATTAAGGCGCTACCTAAAACCTTACGTCGTGTTTGTGTGCCAGTGCCTGATTTTGTGACAGGATTTTTAGAGCAAGCGCAATATAGGCAAGCGATTTTGCCATCTTTGGCTGATTATATTCAAAAGCAAACCACGCTAAAGTTAAACGTGAGCGATTTTGACCTGAGTGCCTTAACTGAGCATTTAATGATGAACTTTAGTGTGGTCGATGAAAAAGGACGTGAGTTAGGCATGGGACGTGATTGGAATGCGCTAAAGGCTCAACTTGGGAGTGCAGCGCAACTGACCTTTAGGAGCAGTTCGCCAAGTATAGAAAAAACAGGGCTTAAACAATGGGATTTTGGGGACCTACCCAAAACGCTGACCTTCACTAAAGAGGGGCACCAGCTCACAGGTTATCCTGCACTCGAAGATAATAATGACAATGTTGCGGTGAAGCTTTTTGATACCGAAACTATGGCCAATAAAGTCCATAGAATGGGCGTGTGTCGGTTGATGCGTTTTGAACTCAAAGAACAAATGAAACAGCTTGAAAAGGGCCTGCCTCAATTTAACCAATACGCACTCTTATTGCGCAATCTCATTTCTCCAGACGATTTGCGCGAAGATATGCTACTGGCTATCAGTGACCGAGCTTTTATTGGGGAAGATGACTTGCCAAGAACCAATGCCGAGTTTATGACGCTCAAACAGCGTGCTAGAACCCGATTGCCTGCTGTCGTTGATGGGTCCTCTAGGCTGGCTTCAGCCATCGCCCAAGAGTATCTTGCGCTCACCCAAAAGCTTAATGCCCTGCCGAGTAATATGGCACGAGTGAAAAAAGAAGTTGAAGAACAATTGGCTTTATTACTTCCCAAGAAGTTCTTCAGCCAAACGCCATGGGAACGATTGCAACATTTGCCTCGATACCTTAAGGCATTGAAGCTTCGGCTTGATAAGTATCTGAGTGCAATTGATCGTGATGCCCGTAGTGCCCAAAATGTTCAAATGATTTGGCAGCGATGGCAAGATAAAGTGAGTAATCTGCGTAAAGCGAATGAAGAGGTGAGCGAGGCATTGGCTGACTATCGTTGGTTGATAGAAGAGCTGCGCGTATCGCTATTTGCGCAAGAATTAAAGACGCCATTTCCGGTCTCCACTAAAAGACTGGATAAGATTTGGGATGAGTTGAAGTAGCCCTAAATCCGCATCATTTCATCTCTAATGCTGGTTTCGTCCAAATCTTTCCCTATTAATACTAGCCTGGAACTTGGTTTTTTTTCCGTCCATCCAGAGAGCAATGTTGGCCGATAAAGCGTTTTATGAACGGCATGCACCGCGATTGGGGATGGCTGGTCGACAGCGTGGATAATGCCCTTTAATCGCAACAGCTGTTCCCCGTGCGAATGGCATAGCCATTCAAGCTTGGGCTCCAATTGGTCGTAACTGAGCGGCATGGGCAAGGTAATAGTAAAACTCTTAATCCCCTCATCATGCGCTTTTGCAAAAAGCCCTGTGCTTTTCTTAGTGGGTGCCCGTAACCAGCGTTCTGGTTTGGCTGCTTGGCTTATGCTATCAAACAAACCAATATCGATAATGTTGCTCGGATCAATTTCTCCGAGTAGCACTTGATATTGCGTTGCGCCCGAGTTGATTTCACCTAGCGCGGTTTGTAATGTATTCATTTGCGCTTTCGTTGACAAGTCTGCTTTAGTGATTAGTAAGACATCTGCAACGGCAGCTTGCTTTCTAGCTTCGCTGTGGGTGTTCAACTGCTCCATGCCATAGAGGCTATCGACGGTCACAACCACTGCATCTAGTCTGTAAGTTGAACTGATGACTGGTTCGTTAAGTAAACTTCCCATAATGGGCCCAGGGTCAGCCAGGCCTGTGGTTTCGATAATTAACCGTTTGAATTCTGGAATGGCTGATAAGGCACGTTTGAAGAATAAGTCCCGAAGTGTATCCGCCATTTCGTTAGTGAGCGTGCAGCACAAGCAGCCTGACTCCAATAAAACGGTATTATCGGCAATATGCTGACTTTCAACTTTTCGCTCTAGATTTTTGGCAAGAATGTCGTCCAAGCCCGTTGAGCCGAACTCATTAATAATCACGGCAGTGTCTTTCATGCCAGGATTGTTGAGTAGTTTGTTGAGTAGCGTGGTTTTACCTGAGCCTAAAAAGCCCGTTAAAAGAGTAATGGGGATGCGATTGTCCATGCTGGGATGATTTGTTTTGCAAATAAAGTGACATCTTAGCTGTGTTATCTCAAGCGCGGAACTGAAAGCACGGTAAAATGTGCGCAATTGAATTTTGATCGTACTGTGACGCGCAATTAATGAATGTATTTTTTGAAGAAGATGGCAGTTTTAAGGTCGCCTCAGTGATGTCCGAAACCGCTGGCGCTCTGCAGGTAGAGTCCGCTAGTGGTAAGCGTTCTAAAATTAAGGCGGCGAATGTATTGCTTCGATTTGAAAGTGCTTTGGCGAGCTTTATGGAAGCGGCGAACGCTGTGGCTGAAAGTTTGGAAGTATCATTCCTGTGGGAATGTTGTGGTGAGCCGGAATTTGGCTTTGAAGAATTAGCTAAAGAATATTACGGAAAAACGCCAAGCATGATCGAATCGGCTGCTGTGGCCATGAGCTTGCATAGTGCGCCTGTTTATTTTTACCGCAAAGGTAAAGGGCGTTATAAGGCAGCACCTCCTGATACATTAAAAGCTGCGTTGGCAGCAATCGAGAAAAAACGGCTTCAAGCTGAAAAAATTGAATTTTTGGTGGGACAGCTGAAAGCGAAGCAGATGCCGGAAGAATTAGCGATTAAGCTAGACATGCTTCTATATGAGCCGGATAAAAATAGTATGGAGTGGAAGGCTGTTGAGCAGGCCTCTGCAGAGCTTCATATCAATCCTATTCAAGTGATTTCGTATGCTGGTGGTATTCAGTCTAATCACGATTATCATTTGGGCGCATTTCTACGTGAATACTTTGCTAAGGGCATACAGTTTCCTGAGGGGCTGGTTTTGTCTGACATATCGGACAATTTACCCCGGGCTGAGGTTGAAGCCTTTAGTATTGATGACAGCACGACCACTGAGATTGATGATGCTTTTTCTATTCAGCTATTGCCAGATGGGATCCGTCGGGTGGGGATTCATATTGCTGCCCCAGCCCTAGGCATAGCAGCGCATAGCACTTTAGATGAGGTCGCCCTTCATCGGCTTTCTACCGTATACATGCCAGGCAATAAAATTACCATGCTGCCCGAGATGGCAATCACCCCTTTTAGCTTAAATGAAGGGGAGTGGAAGCCAGCGCTTTCTATGTACTTGGATGTCGCAGCTGATTTAACAATTAGCAATCGGCAGAGCAAAGTGGAATTGATTCATGTCTTAGATAACCTTCGCCACGATAGCTTAGAACCCTATTTCAACGAGGATACATTGGCTGAAGACAACGGCCATCCCTATTGGGAAAGGTTATCGTTTTTGTTCCAATTGGCTGAGTCTCTTGAAAAAGCACGTGGCAAATACGATCCCAATCGAGCGATTCAGATTGATTACAACTTCTATGTTGAAGATGGAAAGGTCAGTATTGTTGGCCGTCGTCGTGGCTCGCCCATGGATAAATTAGTCGCGGAACTGATGATAGAAGCCAATAGCCAATGGGGTGCCTTGCTGGCTGAGCATCAGGTGCCAGGGATTTATCGTGCACAAAATGGTGGCAAGGTTTACATGACCACGCAAGCTGAGCCACATCAAGGTTTAGGGGTTGCGCAATACGCCTGGAGCACTTCGCCTTTGAGGCGAGCGGTGGACTTAGTTAATCAACGCCAAATTATGGCAGTAGTACAAGGTAATGAGCCAACTTATCCGCAAAATAGTGAAGAGCTTGCAATGATCATGCGGCATTTTGATTTGACGTATAACGCCTACAGCGACTTCCAAACGCGTATGGAACGTTATTGGTGTCTCCAGTATTTGGTACAGGAAAAAGTTGAAGAAATTTCAGCGACGGTTTGGCGAGAAAACCTGGTGCGCTTTGATCACATGCCATACATCACCAAAGTGCATAGCTTACCCGAATTGCCAGTTGGCACCCTAGTGACTTTAGAAGTGAAGCGGATTGATACCTTGATGATGGAGATTGAAGTCCGATTTAAATCCGTGGAAGACAGTGCACCTACTGAGTCAATCGAATTGGCGATTGATGATAGCAAAGGCGTGGAGGAAGTTCTATAAATGTTGCGCGTAGGTAGAAGGATCGCTAGAGCTGTGCACAAAGGCATGACGGGTGAAGAAAGTGTCGATGTCAGTGAAATGGACGGCGTGCGTTCCTTATATCTAGGGTCGGAAACCGTGCAAAGCGCGATGCGCGTCAAAGCCCCATATGAGTTGGAGCTTGCCTATTCAAGAGGCATGATGATGTTCTTGCTCTTCATGAAGCAGCCTAAAGAGGTGCTCATGATCGGGTTGGGGGGCGGATCTATTCCTAAGTATATTCACCATTTCTTGCCTGAGATGCAAGTACGTGCGGTGGAGATTAATCCGCGTATCATCCAAACTGCACGAAGTCACTTTTATCTGCAGGATGATGATGAAACGCTAAAAGTGATCGAAGCCGACGGTGTTGTGTATTTGCAAGAAAATGCTAACACCGCAGATGTGCTGTTACTTGATATTTTTGACAGCCAAGGCGTACCCCCTGAGTTGTACAATCAAAGCTTCTTTGATGATTGTGCCGAGGCTTTGCATTTAGATGGCATGATGGCGGTTAATTTGTGGGGTTCAGATAGAAACTTCGATATTTACTTGCATCGCATCGAGCATAGCTTCCATGGCAGAGTATTGGTTTTACGCACGGGGCGCCCTGGTAATATTGTAGTGTTTGGATTTAAACGACTGCCACGCGATTTAAGATGGTCCACTTTGCGTGTGCGTGCAAAAGCTTTGCAAGAAACACACAAAATAGAGTTTCTTGAGTTTGTTGAGAAGCTCAAGGATGAGAATTTAAGTACCAGTAATCGCCTCTTGTTTGAAGCGTAAAATAACAGAAAGTATTATTAATGAGTCAGCACAATTATTTCGCTACATGCCCGCGCGGCCTTGAAGCCTTATTGGTGGATGAGCTTGCTAGCATTGGTGCAAAAGCCATTCAGGCCACAGACGGCGGGGTGAGTTTTGGCGGCGATTTGGCTGTGTGCTATCGCGCGAACCTTGAAAGCCGCATTGCCACTCGTGTGATGTGGCGCGTGGCAAGCGGTCAATATGCGACGGAAGATGATTTGTTTAATGCCGCCTACAAATTAGATTGGCCGGGTTGGTTTAAGGTTAGTAATAATTTCATGGTCAAAGTGACGGGGGTCAAGTGCCCGTTAAAGAGTTTAGAGTTCGCAACGCTTCGTATTAAAGATGCGGTGTGCGATAAGTTTAGGCAGGTGGTCAATAGTCGTCCTTATATCGACACTAAGGAACCAGATGTCCGAATTCATGCTTATTTGGCGGCAGATAGTTATCAGTTTTATTTAGACACTTCGGGGCAGGCGCTTTACCAACGTGGGTTGCGTCGCGCCAGTATTGAAGCACCTTTACGAGAAAATTTGGCTGCAGGGATTATCAAACTCTCAGGATGGAATCCTGGGATGCCTTTTTTAGATCCGATGTGCGGTAGTGGCACCTTTCTTCTAGAGGCTACGATGATGGCGCTTAATATTGCGCCAGGGAGTCAGCGTGATTTTGGTTTTGAGAAGCTTAAAAACTTTGATGAAAGTCTTTGGACAAAATTGCGCCAAGAGGCGTTGAAAAAAACGAAGCCGGTGGTGTTTTCAAAAATATACGGGAGTGATGCAGACCTGCGTGCCGTGCGCATTGCCAAGCAAAATCTTCAGCAAGCAGGCCTATTGGATGCTGTTCAGCTCGCGCAATTGGAGTTTACTCAGGTCCCAGCGCCAGCAGGCGAGGGGGTCATGGTAGCCAACCCGCCTTATGGGGTGAGAATTGGTGAGGATGAAGAGTTGGCGGCGTTGTATCCAAAGATGGGTGAGACCTTAAAACGTAATTTTGCTGGCTGGAATGCTTATTTTCTGACGACGGATATGCGCTTGCCTAAACTGATGCGACTTTCACCAAGCAAACGTACGCCGTTATTTAATGGGCCTTTAGAGTGTCGCTTATTCGAGATTAAGCTGGTAGCAGGGTCGAACCGAAAGGAAAAATAATGGCAGATAGCTTAGCTGAACTTCGTCAAAAGATTGACGCCTTTGTAAATGAAAGGGATTGGGCACAATTTCACTCGCCCAAAAATCTTGCGATGGCGATGATTGTTGAAGCTGCTGAATTAGTCGAACACTTTCAGTGGAATACCATACAGGAGAGTTATGAAATCAGTACAGAAAAGCGTCAAGAAGTTGCGCATGAGCTGGCTGATACTTTTGTGTACCTATTACGATTGGCAGAAGTGACCGGTATCGATTTAATTCAGGCTGCTAACGAAAAAATTGCTTTGAATGCGATTAAGTATCCTGTGGAGAAAGCAAAAGGCAGCAATGCGAAATATACGGTTTATCAAAAAATGAGTGAGAAGTAATTCTACTGCAGAAAAATCAATAAAAAGCCCGCGATCGCGGGCTTTTTATTAAGGATTAAAATAATTAAAGCACAGCTAAAGCAGCATCATAATTGGGCTCGTTAGCGATTTCCGAGACTAATTCACTATGTAATACCTTGTTGTTTTCATCAAGTACGATTACGGCGCGAGTTGTTAACCCAGCTAAACTACTGTCTAAAATGGCAACGCCATAGCTTGTTGCGAATTGTGCGTTGTTGCGGAAGCTAGATAAAGCCACAACATTTTCAATGCCTTCTGCGCCGCAGAAGCGACTTTGCGCAAAAGGGAGGTCGGCTGAAATACAAAGTACAACGCTATTATTGAGCGAGGCTGCCTTTTTATTGAACTCACGCACGGATGTAGCACATGTCGGGGTGTCTATACTTGGGAAAATGTTCAGAATTTTGCGTTTCCCAGCGTAGTTTTCTAGTGTGATTGTTTCGCGTTTCGCATTTGCCAGTTCGAAGTTACTAACAGATTGGCCTACGGCCGGAAAGTTGCCACCGATCGTTACTGGGTTGCCTTTTAATGTTACTGAATTTGTCATGATTTTTCCTTTTGCCCTGAGTGATATTTACTTGAGTATTTTAGTACATTATTGCTATTTTTGTTTGTTTTGATTACGCATATTGATCTAATTAAAGCTAATTATCAAAAAAAGTCCTGTGATATAATTATTCGCTTTAATAATTACGCAATGTACTTCTGTTGATCAATTTTACTGAAAAACAGTGCGCATTCAAATTTACATAATTACCTCTTGAATTAAGGAATACAGCACATGTCAGCAACCGTTGAAATCATCAGCAAACTAGAACGTCGTATGACGGTAACCGTGCCGATGAAACCAATTGAGGATGAAATTCATCAGCGCATCAGTCAATTAATGCGTACAGCTAAGTTGCCAGGCTTTCGCCCAGGCAAGGTGCCAGCGAAATTTGTACAACAACAATACGGTGCGCAGGCGCGTGATGAAGCGTTGACGAATGCGGTTGAACGTTCATTCTCTGAAGGGGTTGAATCGAACAAACTCCGTGTTGCGGGGTACCCAAATATTGAGCATAAGCCGTTTGCTGATGCGGATCAAGAATTCGAATATGTTGCTACATTTGAAGTGTTTCCAGAGGTTGAGCTGGGCGACTTGGGTAAAGTAAAAATAGAACGTCCTGCCCTAGAGCTTGCAGATGCCGATGTTAAGAAAACATTGGATGTGTTAGTTAAGCAACGTGCAACATTTGAACCAGTAAAACGTGCGGCCAAAAAAGGCGATAAGGTAAAGCTAGGCCTTAGTGCATCAATTGACGGTAACGAAGTAGAGAGCACGGGCGACCAAACCATTGACTTGGTTATTGGTGAAGGTGGTCGCGTTCCTGAATTTGATGACCATTTGGTGGGCGCTAAAGCAGGTGCTGAAGCCTTATTCGATATTACCTACCCTGCTGATCATCAACCAGAACAATTGGCTGGAAAGACGGTTTCATATAAAGTGAAGTTTGCGGAAGTTGCACAAGTTAAATTGCCAGAAATTGATGCTGAATTTGCTAAAACATTAGGTGTGGATGACGGCGATGTTGAAAAAATGAAAGCCGAAATCAAAGAAAGCTTGGTCCAGGAAGTGAATAAGCGCGTCCGTGCTAATGTGAAAGAGCAAGTGTTTGATGCCTTGGTGGCCAATGCTAAATTTGATTTGCC
Source organism: uncultured Methylophilaceae bacterium (assembly GCA_903953055.1). Classification (GTDB taxonomy): domain Bacteria; phylum Pseudomonadota; class Gammaproteobacteria; order Burkholderiales; family Methylophilaceae; genus Methylopumilus_A. Next base: position 4,614 of record CAJBIA010000125.1, on the reverse strand, counting down.
AAAAGCACTTCAGGGCATGGAAATTGAGCGCTTGATGCAAATGTCACGTCAAAACTTAGAGCAACGTGGTGTGGATTTAGCTAATGTCACCCTTGAGCCTTCAATGTTTGAAGAGCAAGCTAAACGTGGGGCTACTTTACGTTTGGTTCTGATGCACTTGGTGAACGAGCATTCATTGCACGCAAATGCAGATCAAGTACGTGCGATGGTTGATCAGTTCTCAGTGAGTTTTGAGCGCCCTGAAGATGTTGTGCGTTGGTATTATGATGATGTGAAACGTCTTGATGAGCCAGCAGCATTGGCAACTGAAGAAAACGTTGTAAACTGGGTATTAGCTGCTGCAAAAGTTACTGATAAAAAAGTTAAATTTGATGATTTAATGAGTAATGCCTAATGTCTACACAAGGTCACCAAGAAATGAATCAGATGATGAATAGCATGGATACGCAGGGCCTTGGTTATATTCCAATGGTCGTGGAGCAAAGCGGCCGTGGCGAACGTTCTTATGATATTTATTCAAGATTACTCAAAGAACGCGTGATTTTCTTGGTCGGCCCGGTCAATGATATGTCAGCCAACTTGGTTGTTGCGCAGTTACTGTTTTTGGAAGCTGAAAATCCAGATAAAGATATTTCGCTTTATATCAACTCGCCAGGCGGTTCGGTTACTGCCGGGATGTCGATTTATGACACCATGCAATTTATCAAGCCTGATGTCAGTACCCTTTGTATTGGTCAAGCGGCGAGCATGGGCGCCTTCTTGCTTGCAGCGGGTGCTAAGGATAAGCGTTTTAGCTTACCTAATTCCCGTGTCATGATTCATCAACCATCTGGCGGATTTCAAGGTCAGTCAACGGACATCGAAATTCATGCAAAAGAGATTTTATATTTGCGTGGCAGACTCAATGAAATCCTAGCACACCACACAGGCCGAACTGCTGATGAAATTGACCGTGATACAGAACGAGATAATTTTATGAGTGCAGCGCAATCTGTGGCATATGGTTTAATTGATAAGGTGATTGAGAATAGACCGGAATCGGCTTAGATCTATCATTTATATGGTGTTAGCTTTGATTCAAAATAAAATCGGAATCTATAGGAATAATTAATGACGACAAAGGCAACAGACGAAAAACTACTTTATTGTTCGTTTTGCGGTAAAAGTCAGCATGAAGTGAAAAAGCTGATCGCTGGGCCATCTGTGTTCATTTGTGATGAATGTGTCGACCTTTGTAACGATATTATTCGTGAAGAAGCACAAACCATCGATGGCGATAAATCTAACGATAAAAAGCTCCCAACCCCTAAAGAAATCTGCGCCATTCTTGACCAGTATGTCATCGGTCAAGTCCAGGCTAAAAAAAGCTTGGCAGTTGCAGTTTATAACCATTACAAACGCCTAGATCAGCCATCAGCTAAAGATGACGTTGAAATATCCAAGAGTAATATATTGGTAATTGGCCCAACTGGTTCAGGTAAAACCCTACTCGCCCAAACCCTTGCAAGACTTTTGGATGTGCCCTTCGTGATGGCTGATGCCACGACATTAACTGAAGCAGGTTACGTGGGGGAAGATGTAGAAAACATCATGCAGAAGCTTCTTCAGAAATGTGACTATGACATTGAAAAAGCACAGCGTGGCATCGTTTACATCGATGAAATCGACAAGATCTCTCGTAAGTCAGATAACCCATCCATCACCCGTGACGTATCAGGTGAGGGCGTTCAGCAGGCATTGCTTAAACTAATTGAAGGAACGATAGCATCGGTGCCTCCCCAAGGTGGCCGCAAGCACCCCAATCAAGAGTTTGTTCAGCTTGATACCACCAACATCCTTTTCATCTGTGGCGGCGCATTTGACGGCTTAGATAAGGTGATTCGTCGCCGTTCTGAAAAGGGTGGTATTGGCTTTGGTGCTGAGGTGAAGAGCAAGGAAGATGCTCGAGCAATAGGCGAAGTGTTACGCGACGTTGAACCAGAGGATTTGATTAAATTTGGGTTAATTCCCGAATTTGTTGGACGCTTACCAGCGATTGCTACATTAGAATCTCTAGACGAAGATGCGTTAATGACCATCTTGATCGAGCCAAAAAATGCGCTCACCAAGCAGTTCGCGAAGCTCTTTAAAATGGAAGGTGTTGACCTAGAGTTCCGCGAAGAAGCGCTTCGTTTAATTTCTAAAAAGGCGCTTGAGCGTAAAACGGGTGCCCGTGGTTTACGCAGCATCATGGAGCATGCGTTACTCGAAATTATGTTTGATTTACCTTCGATGCCTAATTTAACTAAGGTGGTAGTTGATGAAGGCGCGATTAAGGGTGAAAATCCACCTATCCTTATCTACTCAGACGAACCACGATTGGCTGAGTCAGCAAGCTAGTTCATTGTGTTTTGACTGGCTTGTTATTGGTAAAAATAAATCGCGCTGGCACTTGAATCGCCAGCGTTAGTCCCCAATTAGATTGCATAGGTATTCGGCAAGCTCGCAGAATATAACAAATGCTAAAGGCTTCTTCATGACAGAACAAACATTGCCAGCTTTTTCAGCAGACTCAGGATTCCTCCCGCTATTGCCATTACGCGATGTGGTGGTGTATCCGCATCTTGTGATCCCACTTTTTGTTGGGCGGGCTAAATCTGTCAAAGCACTTGAACTCGCTTCGGATGGCAATAAGCAAATCTTTCTAGTCGCGCAAAAATCTGCCAATAAAGATGAGCCAGAAGCTTCTGACTTATATGACGTTGGGACGATTGCAACCGTGTTACAGATGCTAAAGCTCCCTGACGGCACTGTCAAAGTGCTGGTTGAGGGGGTGAGTCGTGCAAAATTGATCGAATTTCAAGACACTTCTGATTGCTTTACTGCTAAGGCTGAGGTGATTGAAGAGGCGTCAGAGGATGATCCTGAAATTCAAGCATTGATGCGTTCTGTTTTTACTCAGTTCGATCAGTACGTGAAACTCAATAAAAAAATTCCACCTGAGATTCTGACCTCTCTTGCTACTATCCAAGATGCTAGCCGTTTGGCAGACACCATCTCTGCACATTTGACCCTAAAGTTAGAAGAAAAACAAAGCATCCTCGAGATGTTTAGTATTTCTGAGCGCCTTGAACACCTGCTGGGTGTCATGGAGGGGGAAATTGACATCTTGCAAGTTGAAAAACGGATCCGTGGTCGCGTGAAGCGCCAGATGGAGAAGAGTCAGCGTGAGTACTACTTGAATGAGCAGGTAAAGGCCATTCAAAAGGAACTTGGTGAACAAGATGAGAACGCGGACGTTGATGAATTAGCTAAACGTATTGATGCGGCCAAGATGCCAAAAGAAGCGCTTGATAAGGCTAATTCTGAAATGAAAAAACTCAGAATGATGTCGCCTATGTCAGCCGAGGCAAGTGTTGTTCGAAATTATATTGAGACCTTGGTGAACCTTCCTTGGAAGAAGAAAACGAAAATCAGCAAGGACCTCCTAGAAGCGCAAAGAATTCTAGATGAAGACCATTACGGCCTTGAGAAAGTCAAAGAACGTATTGTCGAGTACCTAGCAGTTCAGCAGCGCGTAGATAAGCTAAAGGCGCCAATTTTGTGCTTAGTTGGTCCTCCTGGCGTGGGTAAAACCTCACTGGGTCAGAGTATTGCTAAGGCGATTAACCGTAAGTTTGTGCGTGTTGCCTTGGGTGGAGTGCGGGATGAGTCTGAGATTCGTGGCCACCGCCGCACTTATATTGGTTCGATGCCAGGCAAGATCTTGCAGAGCATGGCAAAGGTGTCAGTTAAGAACCCATTATTCTTATTGGACGAAGTTGATAAGATGGGTCAAGACATGCGCGGCGATCCATCATCAGCATTACTTGAAGTGCTTGATCCTGAGCAAAACCATACCTTTGTCGATCATTACGTTGAGGTGGAATACGACTTGTCAGATGTCATGTTTGTTGCGACCTCGAATTCAATGAATATTCCTGAGGCCTTGTTAGATCGGATGGAAATTATACGTCTTGCAGGCTATACCGAAGATGAAAAACTTAATATTGCGATGCGCTACTTGGTTCCTAAGCAACTTAAGGCCCATGGTTTGAAGGCCAGTGAGATTGATTTTACTGAAGCGGCCGTTCAAGAGGTCATCCGTTACTATACCCGCGAAGCAGGCGTACGTAGCTTGGATAGAGATATCTCTAAGGTTTGCCGAAAGGTGGTCAAAGATTTGCTCACTGCAAAACAGACACTACCAAAAGATGGAAAAGTGGACTTAGTAAAAATCACGCCTGAGAACTTAGAGAAGTATTTGGGGGTTCAGCGTTTTGATTTTGGTCTTGCTGCAAAAGAGAATCAGATAGGTCAAGTGACGGGTTTGGCTTGGACCCAAGTGGGCGGTGATTTATTGACTATTGAGTCAGTGGCCATGCCTGGAAAAGGTAAAACTATTACTACCGGCAAGCTTGGTGATGTCATGCAGGAATCTATTCAAGCAGCGATGAGTGTAGTGAGAAGTCGTGCCAAACGCTTAGGCATCCCTGAAGACTTTTACGAGAAGAATGACATTCATATCCACTTCCCTGAAGGGGCAACGCCTAAAGATGGTCCAAGTGCGGGTATCGGTATTACTACGGCGCTTGT
>CAJBIA010000124.1 GCA_903953055.1 uncultured Methylophilaceae bacterium | reverse complement strand
GCCACCTATTAACAGCAACTATATCAATCAAAATCGCATTGCAAATGCGACCCCGCTGATTAAGTTTTATGCCGACACTTTAGTTGCAGAAGGGGTGCCAGTTGATTTTGCAATCTTGCCGTTCATTGAAAGTGACAATAACCCACTCGCGAGATCGCCTAAAAATGCCTTGGGATTGTGGCAGTTCATTCCATCTACAGGAAACGATTGGGGTCTGAGAAACCCTATCATGGGGGATGAACGCGCTGATGTTCAAAAATCTACCCTAGCTGCAGCAAAATATTTAAGATTTCTTTATCTAAAGTTCCATGATTGGAATTTGGTTTTGGCGGCATACAACTGGGGAAGTAACTCAGTGGATATCGCTCTGAAAAAGGGTCTAAAGAATTCGAAAGGCGAAATTAATTTACTCTTGCTACCTCCTGAAACTCAAGCATACCTTGTTTCTTTTTATGCCTTTAATCGCGTTATCAAGGAGGGTTGGAATGCACCATCACTCAAAAAATATCCCAATCAGCCATATTTGATTAAGATTGATCCGTCATCTTTAGACCCTTACCTTAATCAATACCCGGAAGTGAAGCCAGTGAACGATTGGGTGTTGAAATACGTCAATGGTTTTGATGTCAAAACGGGGATACAGTCTAAAAAAAGTATCCTCGTCCCGACGCCTCTTTTTTCGCATTATTTTTTATTAAATAAGGTGACCTTTAAAAATGCTTCAAACACTTCAGCACAACCGCGTTGTGGTGATAGTTTCCATCGTGCACAATATACGGCAAGTTATGGGGATACTTTAGCAACGATAGCAATGCGGTTTAGGATAAAAGTAGACCAATTAATGGATCTTAATCCTTTAGTAAGGGCTGTGAGACCGGGGATGGCAATTAATCTTTGCTAATTAATGAGTATTATTTAAATTGCGATCATCAGATTAGATTTTGATATGTTTTGTAGTGGGACTTTTTTGATTGTTACTTTGAAAAGAGGGTGTAATAAATGACGCTTAAAGTGGAAAACGTCGGATTTACCTTAATCGAACTTATTGTCGTGATTGGCATTATCGGGATCCTTTCTGCCGTTGGTATTCCTATGTATAACGGTTATGTGAGTTCAGCAAAGGCTCAGGCCGCGCAAAGTACATTGCAAGCGATTTATATGATGGAAAAGAATTACTTCGCTTCTAACTATTGTTATTACGTTACGCCAACTGTTGGGGACTATGCTGCGAGTATTAATCAGTATTTAATGTCTTCGACTTCGCCAAATAATGGACCAATCGTGGTGGGTACGTCGAATGACTATGTTTTTTACATTACTGGGACTGCTGGCGCGACATGTAATGGCAGTCAGTCAGATGATTATGTGGCGTATGCTAAGTCTAAAAAGAAATCAAGCATCATTTTCAGTATCAATCAGCAGAATGTTAGGACAGGCTTCTAACGTGTGCTACGTAGATACTATCTAGATATGACTTTGTTTGCTAGATCAATATCAATCGAGGGTCAACTTTCTAAGTTGCAGCGTGGGGCGAGCTTTTTGGAGCTGATTGTGGTGATTGCATTGTTAGGGGTAATGGGAACATTTATTATTCCGTCCATTGGATCATGGACCGCAAAAGCGAAAGTGGAGGCTGATTATCAGTCTGTATTGGCGCAGATTGAAAACTTAAAGACCCGAGTTAGGCTCGTCAATGGAACTGCTTTACTGAAGTGCACTAATCACAGCGTTCTCAGCTATCAGGTGTCGACTAATTATCAGTCAAGCAATAGTGTCGTAGATCCTAATTTTTCAGCGCTCCTTGTTGAGGATCCCTTAGTAACCAATCCAAATTTCAATGTTCTTTCTGGGAAAACAAATATTGTTTCTTCGCTATGCGAGGGAACACGTGGAATCTTTGTTGCCAATGCTTATTCTGGAATTGAAGGGGGGGGCAATATTGATATAGAAATTAACTATAAAAATGATCGCGTCAACTATCCTGCCTATCGAATTCTTGTGAATCAATCGACCTCTTTTGTTCAGCGTTTTATATGGAATAAATCAAAGGGGTCCTGGAGTGAACTTGATTAAGCGCAGGACTTCTTGCAAAAAAATGCAGGGCTTCACGATGGTGGAGGCACTTGTTTCTATGCTGATCTTCACCATTGGCTTTAGTGGGCTTTATTTCTTTTTTACAATTTCACAGCAAGCGATCGTTTCATCAGAGAAAAAAATGTATTTAAGTCTTATGGCAGATGGCATTTTTCAGACGATAGCAAATAAAAGAAAGCTAACAGGTACAGACAATCCTTTTACAAGTCCAAATAATTATTCAGGTAGTCTCGCAACCTGCAATTATTCT
>CAJBIA010000123.1 GCA_903953055.1 uncultured Methylophilaceae bacterium | reverse complement strand
CGCGCTAGTTAGTGCATTAGGTTTTGGTCTATTTGGCCTAACAAACGTAAGTTATGCTGATGATACAAAAGCAGTGGCAACAGCGACAGAAGCTGCGCCAGCAGCAGATGCTGCAGCGGCACCTGCTGCTCCAGCGGCTGCAGATGCAGCGGCTGCTGCACCAGTGCCTAATAAGGGTGATACAGCTTGGATGATTGTGGCTACGGTACTTGTATTAATGATGTGTGTACCTGGTTTGGGCTTATTCTACGGTGGTATGGCACGTCAAAAGAATATGCTTTCAGTTCTGATGCAAACGTTCATGATTACCTGTGTCTTGGGTGTGCTTTGGGCTATTTACGGCTACAGCATTGCCTTTACTGAGGGTACGACTCCGTTTTTTGGTGGTTTTAGTCGTTTATTTTTGGGTGGCATTACACCAGACTCAAACGTTGCAACCTTCAGCAAAGGCGTTGTGATTCCTGAATACATCTACATGTGTTTCCAATTAACATTCGCAGTGATTACACCAGCATTGATCGTGGGCGCATTTGCTGAACGTATGAAGTTCTCAGCAATCTTGTTCTTCATGGTGCTTTGGTTCACATTCTCATACTTGCCAATTGCGCATATGGTTTGGTTCTGGTCTGGTCCTGATGCATTCACTTCAGCAGAAGCTGGTGCAAAAGCAAATGAATTGGCTGGTTTTGTGTTTGCAAAAGGTGCTTTGGACTTCGCAGGTGGTACAGTTGTGCATATCAATGCCGGTATTGCAGGTTTAGTTGGCGCATTAGTGTTAGGTAAACGTATCGGCTTTGGTAAAGAAGCAATGCCTCCACATAGCGTAACAATGACAATGATTGGTGCGTCTCTATTGTGGGTGGGTTGGTTCGGATTCAACGTTGGTTCAAACTTAGAAGCTAGTGGCTTTGCAACTTTAGTATTCGCAAACACTTTACTCGCAACATGTGCTGCAGCTGCTTCATGGATGTTTGTTGAGTGGTTTGCAAGAGGCAAGCCATCTATGTTGGGTGCTGCATCAGGTGCGATCGCTGGCTTGGTAGCAATTACACCAGCTTGTGGTTTCTCTGGTCCAATGGGTGCGATTGTTTTAGGTCTGATTGTTTCACCGCTTTGCTTTACGTTCGTATCTAAAGTGAAATCAGCATTTGGTTATGATGATTCACTTGATGTGTTCGGTGTGCATTGTGTCGGTGGTATCTTCGGTGCACTTGCTACTGGTATCGTAGTGAATCCAGCTTTAGGTGGAACGGGTGTATACGACTATGTTGCTAACGCAGTAGGCACATATGACATGGCTGCTCAAATGACTAGCCAAGCATGGGGTGTTGGCGTGACATTAGTTTGGTCTGGCGTTGTTGCATTCATTGCTTACAAGGTTGTTGATTTAGTGATCGGCCTACGTGTAAGTGAAGAAGTGGAACGTGAAGGCTTAGATACTGCTGAACATGGTGAGCGTGCTTACCATATGTAATTCAGTGATTGTTTAGCTGAAAATGAAAAAGCGGACAGCAATGTCCGCTTTTTTTATATGACTTTCATGCATCAACTTATTGCGCCCGACCAAGATAACTACGTTAAAATTGCATCATTGATTTAACCTAGGATGCTTTAGTTTAATGATTCCACATCTCACCACCGCCTTAAATGGACCATTGCTTGCACTCGAGAAAAGTATTCTCGAGAACATGCCTAAGATTGAGCATTGGTTTCGCGTTCAGTGGTTAGAACATAGCTCCCCTTTTTACGCCTCAGTCGATTTACGTAATGCTGGTTTTAAGCTTGCACCAGTCGATACCAATTTATTCCCAGGCGGGTTTAATAATCTTAACCCTGCTTTCTTGCCTTTATGTGTTCAAGCTGCGACGGTCGCGGTTGAGAAAATTTGTCCTGAAGCACATCGCTTGTTATTAATTCCTGAGAATCACACGCGCAATACATTTTATCTGCGAAACGTTGCTTCACTTGCCCATATTCTTCGCCAGGCTGGGTTAGAAGTTCGTATTGGAAGCATTAATTCGGAAATTATTGAGCCAACGGAAATAGAAATAGAGCCTGGAAAAACCATACTGCTTGAGCCGGTAAAACGCGTTAAAAATCGCCTAACTCTAGAGGGTTTTGATAGCTGTGCTGTGTTACTGAATAATGATTTATCGGGCGGTATTCCAGAGATCTTAAAGGGAGTGGAGCAAAACTTAATTCCGCCATTACATGCTGGCTGGGCAACACGTCGTAAATCCCAGCATTTTTCTGCATACAATCGTGTGGCCAAGGAATTCTCTGAATTTTTAGGCATTGATGAATGGCTCATTAATCCTTATTTTGATACCGCTAGTGGTGTGGATTTTCAAGCGCGAATTGGTGAAGATGAGATGGCCGCTAAGGTAGAAACTTTACTGGCCAAGATTAAACAAAAGTACCAGGAGTACCGGGTAGACCAAGAGCCATTCTTAATTGTAAAGGCGGACGCTGGAACCTACGGTATGGGAATCATGACAGTCAAAAGCCCTGATGATGTGCGTGATCTTAACCGCAAACAGCGTAACAAAATGGCGGTGGTGAAGGAAGGCTTGGAAGTCCATGAGGTCATTATTCAGGAGGGGGTTTATACCTTCGAAAGTATTAATGATGCTGTGGCTGAGCCAGTGGTTTATATGATGGATCACTTTGTTGTAGGTGGTTTTTATCGCGTCCACACAGGTCGTGCGGTTGATGAGAACCTGAACGCGCCAGGGATGCATTTTGTCCCACTCGCCTTTGATACCCCTTGTTCAACACCTGACTGTGCAGATGCGCCGGATACCGCTAAAAATCGATTCTATGCTTACAGCGTCGTGGCACGTTTAGCTTTATTGGCTGCAGCTATTGAGTTGGAAGAAAGTGACCCGGAGCAATAGTCATGCGTATTGTAGTGATTCTTGATCCTATTGAAACTCTCAAGCCTTATAAAGACACAAGTCTTGCCATCATGCGTGAGGCTGCTATTCGTGGGCACCAACTTTTTGTGGCTTTGCAAAGTGACTTATTTTTAAGACAAGAAAAAGTCAGGCTTCGTGCACATTTATTTGAGTTTAGCGACGAAGTAAGTTGGTATCAGTTGGGGCAGTCGGCTGAATATGCACCACAAGACTTTGATGTGGTCTTGATGCGAAAAGACCCCCCATTTGATAATGAGTTTTTATATAGCACTTATTTGTTAGATCTTGCTGTTCAGCAAGGTGCGCGCGTGCTGAATAATCCAGCATCGGTGCGCGATTGGAACGAAAAACTATCAGTTGCCAATTTTCCACAATTTGCACCAGAGTTTTTAGTGACCCGCGATAATGATCTGATTCGGGAGTTTTTGCGCTCACATGGGGATATTGTTGTGAAACCACTGGATGGGATGGGTGGTGCGAGCATTTTTAGGCTTACTCAGCTTGACCCAAATATTAGTGTGATTCTTGAAACGATCACTGATTATGGTAAGCGAACTGTGATGGCACAACGTTATTTGCCGCAAATCCTGCAAGGCGACAAACGGATCATTGTGATTGATGGTGCGCCGGTTCCTTATGCTTTGGCTCGCATTCCGATGGCTGGTGAAACACGCGGAAATTTAGCGGCAGGCGGCACAGGGGTTGCACAGTTACTCACCGAAAGAGATGTTGAGATTGCGGCGACCGTTGGAAAAGTGCTTAAACAAAAAGGCTTATTTTTAGTGGGGCTCGATGTGATTGGCGAGCATCTGACTGAAATCAATGTGACCAGCCCAACAGGAATTGTTGAAATTGCCGCTCAAACAGATTGCAAGCCTGCCTCACTATTTATGGATGCTCTGGAAGCTGCATAAATTCATGCGTTTTATTGCTCTTTTGATGGTAATGCTAATGGGGGCTTGTTCCAAGCCGCCTATAGTGCAAACACAGTCGTATGTCTTTGGTACCTTGGTGGATATTACTATCTACGGTGAGACCGAAGAAAAGGCCCATGCGGTCAGCAATCAAATCTTGCAGGATTTTCAAAGATTACATAATCAATATCATGCTTGGCAGGAGAGCAGTGAGCTCAGCAAACTTAACCAAAGCTTTGCACTGGGAAAATCGCCAATCAGTATTGGTCCGGAACTAAGTGACATGCTTATTCAAGCGCAAGTGCTATCAAAACAGTCACAAGGTTTATTTAACCCTGCAATCGGTGGTTTGATTGCAGCTTGGGGCTTTCAGCGAGATGAGTTTACTCCTGTCGAAATTCAAGATGTCCTGATCCAAGAGTTGGTTAAGGCGAATCCTGAAACGTCAGACATTGAGATTAAAAACAACAGTGCTTACAGCACTAACCCTTCAGTCAAAATTGATTTAGGCGGCTATGCCAAAGGTTATGCGCTGGACATGGCAGCGGCAGAATTG
>CAJBIA010000122.1 GCA_903953055.1 uncultured Methylophilaceae bacterium | reverse complement strand
GGTTACTTGTTCAAATTGCGGTTTTACGGGTTCAGGCAGTTCAGATTGTCCCTCGGTGACTTCCTCTCTATTATATGATGGGGCGGGGTTATGTATAGGGATAAGTTCAGGAACTCTCAATGATATAATCATGGCTTTGGCAAATGCTATCTGTGCTTTGTCAGGGGGGCAGATAAGTTTGCCGATAAAGGATTCGGACGTGGCATTGACCACAAGCGGGGGTAGTTGTTTGGGTGCTTTGGCTACTCTTGATTTATGGATTGCACAAATGGAAGCCTTATATTGCGCGGCTTATACTACCTTCAATTCCCTTCGCTTTACTGAGCCTGTTTATTTTAATGTTACTCCCGAAAGCACAGCACTAATAGGGGTTGCTTATGAAATATTAGACACTTATACCTTGCCTAAGAATTCACTCTATACTGATGGTGATTACCTTGAAATTGAAACCGAAATGGCTACTAATCTATTAGGCGGGGCTTCAGGGGCGGTAAAGTATAAAGTAACTTTTGGCGGTTCAGATGCAGTCATATTCACTTTAAATGCAGGGGCAATAGGTCAGGCTTATGTTTACAGGGGAGACAAGATAAAACTAACCCGTTACGGCACAACCAAACTTGCAGTAGATTGGAAAGGTGTAGTTCAGACCTATCACGCAGGACAGACCGCAGAGGGGAAACTTGAAACAGCTTTAGCAGGGGTGGATTTCACGGTAGATAATGATATTACCATTGAAGCGTATTCTGATGTTTTAACTAAGGTTGTCACGCAAAATCAATTAAGAATTACAAAATTTGTCTTACATTAAAAAATAAAAATATGTTACCTTCATTTCAGGCATTTCAAATCACGGCGGCGGGGGGAAGTTTCGCAGTAGACCTTTCCTTAAACGTATCGGAATTTTATTTCTATTCTGCGGGTACTTTAACATTGGTAGGGTCTACGGTGATTGCACCTTCGGGAACGCCTGTAGATGGGGAATTTATCGTTGTACGATGTTCTGCAAGGCAACTCTTAAATGGCAACACTTTTACGATATTCGGGCAGGATATTGACCAAGAACTTTCAATGCTTAATATTAAAGCTGAATGTCGTTGGGATGCTGTGGCTGCGGCTTGGGAGGTGATTGTTATGGAGGATACCTCTTCAATTCCTTTTGGTTCAGCAGGAGTGACAACCACAGATTTAACGGCAGGAGGAGGGACTATAAACTTGGTAGCAGGAGTAGACGACAAACATCAGCGTTTCACTTCTGCGGGTGTAGTAACTCTTTTAGCGGGTTGGGTAATTCAGCCTTCAGGGATAACGACAGAGAGTTCAGATTTTTGGATTTACTACGATGCGACAATGCAATACGGAGGGGGCAATACTCTTACTCTTGGCAGTGTGACTTTAAGTGCATTAGAGGCTTTGTCAGGGTCGTTAATGGCTCATTTCATTTACGATGGGTCGGCATGGATAACTCAGGTATGGAGGAGAATACCAAATACTGATGATTATAGGGTTATGGCAGACGCAGCAGATACCGCACCTGATTATCTTTCGGGAAAAGTATCTTTCAGTATTACTGAAGACCCCGCAACTCATAAATTAAAGTTTGCAGGGACGGACAGTGTGCCGGGGACATATCAGTTTTGGGGAACAGGTTCGACAGGGGGAACGGCAGATTTGGCTTATCGTACTTTACCATCAGGAACACTTTTACAAACGACTATTACATTGTTACACACAGATATACTCGCACTCTTTGCCACACCGATTCAGGTAATAGCAAATCCGGGGGTAGGACTTGCGGTTG
>CAJBIA010000121.1 GCA_903953055.1 uncultured Methylophilaceae bacterium | reverse complement strand
TTGCAATGCCACTCAACCTCGTCCACTCCTCCTGAATCTCCGGTTCAGCGACCTGCATGAATAGGGGCTTATTCGCGTCATCTTCCTCCCAGAAGGTTTTTCCATCGATGGGGTAAATCGTTTCAGCGGGTTGTTTTTCAAGCTGCGAGATCCACTCAACGGGGAGTGCATAGAAGTAAGCGTTTCTGCCAGGCGTTTTAAATGTATTAATGCCAATGAGATGGCCTTGACCATCAAACAATCCGCTACCACTTGCGCCCATCGCAAAGCGTGCTGAGCTTCGAATCACATTGGCGCCGTCAAAGGGATATACGGATTTTAAGGCCCCAAATGAAGTGATGGGGGCAGGTGAGGCACTTGAGTGGCCAATCGCAATAATTTCATCTCCTTTTTTCATGTCGTTAACGCTGCCAACCTCAGCGGGTGGAAAGGGGAGATTATCTGCAGTAATGAGGCAGAGGTCATGATATCGATCTGCTTGAATTGAAGCGATGGTGAAGCTATCTTCACCACGTGAAATCCATGGCTCTTTGGATTGTCTAAAGATATGACAGTTGGTTAATACCTTGTTTTTTGCAACAATGACACCAGAGCCATAGGCCATGCTGCCATCAGGGTTGTAGCCACGAATCATGACGATTGAGAAGAATGAACCCAGCAACTTTTCTTGATTGAATGCAAATGCTGTCGGTGCAAAGCCTGTAAACAAAAAGATGAATAAGATGAAGACTTTTTTGATATTTTTCATGTCATACCCCAGAGGCTTTGTTGAACATAATATGTGTAGTTTAAGACGTCTTATCCTTGACCAAGAGTCGAACATAAAGTTCGATGCCTGTTAAAATAGCATTATTCATCGAAGGTGCCTTAAATTGATTGTAACGTTCCCCAATAGTAAGTATCAGCTGCATCAGCCATTCCTCCCAGCCGGCGATCAGCCGCAGGCCATTGAAAAGCTCACTGCGGGTATCGAGTCAGGGATGAAGTATCAGACCTTACTTGGCGTGACAGGCTCAGGTAAAACCTACACCATGGCCAATGTCATTGCGCGTACTGGCCGCCCAGCCATTGTGATGGCGCCTAATAAAACATTGGCAGCGCAGTTGTATTCTGAATTCAGGGAGTTCTTTCCTAATAATGCGGTTGAGTATTTCGTGTCCTACTACGATTACTATCAGCCCGAGGCCTACGTCCCCTCGCGTGATTTGTTTATCGAGAAAGACTCTAGCATCAACGAACATATTGAACAGATGCGTTTATCTGCGACCAAGGCGCTTTTAGAACGTGAAGATGCCATCATCGTGGCTTCGGTATCAGCAATCTACGGGATTGGCGATCCTGTAGATTATCATGGAATGATCTTGCACCTTCAGCAAGGCGAGAAAATGAGTCAGCGGGATGCTATCTTGCGCTTGGTTGGCATGCAGTATGATCGTAATGACTTTGATTTTTCTCGTGGCAGTTTTCGGGTGCGTGGTGATGTAATCGATGTATTTCCCGCTGAAAATAGTGAAACCGCCGTGCGGATCTCCTTATTTGATGATGAGGTTGAATCAATCACCTTGTTTGATCCGCTAACTGGGCAAATGTTTAACAAGATTGCCCGCTATACGATCTATCCTTCCAGTCACTATGTGACCCCTCGTGAAACCACGATTCGAGCCATGGAAAAGATTAAGCATGAGCTTAAAGATCGAGTTGACTTCTATATCAAGAATGGCAAGTTAGTCGAAGCGCAACGTATCGAACAACGTACCCGCTTTGATCTAGAAATGTTAAATGAGATTGGTTTTTGTAAGGGAATTGAAAACTATTCGCGTCATCTCTCTGGGCGCGGACCGGGCGACCCACCGCCAACACTCATCGATTATTTGCCCAAGAACGCCATCATGATCATGGATGAAAGTCACGTGACCGTCCCTCAAATTGGCGCGATGTATAAGGGGGATAAGTCGCGTAAAGAGAATTTGGTGGATTATGGCTTCCGTCTTCCCTCAGCTTTAGATAATCGACCCCTCAAGTTTGAAGAGTTTGAAAAGATCATGCGTCAAACCGTATTTGTTTCTGCTACGCCTGCAGAATATGAAGCCAATCACCAAGAGCAGGTAGTTGAGCAGGTCGCGAGACCAACAGGTTTGGTGGACCCTGAAATCTTTGTCAAGCCAGCGGATACGCAGGTGGATGATTTACTCTCAGAGATTAAACTTCGGGTTGAATTAGGAGAGCGTGTTTTAGCCACTACCTTAACAAAACGCATGTCTGAGGACTTAACAGACTATTTGAGCGAGCACGGAATCAAGGTGCGTTATTTACACTCCGATATTGATACGGTTGAGCGAGTAGAAATTATTCGAGATTTACGCTTAGGTGAGTTTGATGTCTTGGTCGGAATTAATTTATTGCGTGAGGGTTTGGATATTCCAGAAGTTTCATTGGTGGCGGTATTAGACGCAGACAAAGAAGGTTTCCTACGTTCTGAGCGTTCTTTAATTCAGACGGCGGGGCGGGCAGCACGTAATCTTAACGGTAAGGTCATTTTTTATGCGAATAGCATCACGCGATCCATGAAGCTGGCTATGGATGAAACGCAGCGTCGTCGTACTAAGCAGATTGCATTTAACCTTGAGCACGGCATCACCCCTAAGGGAATTGTTAAACGTATTAAGGACATTATTGATGGGGTCTACGATAAGGATGACGCGGAACGGGAACGCAAAGCGGCTCAAGACCAAGCAAATTATGATCAGTTGAGTGAAAAGCAGTTACTAAAAGAAATGAAGCGACTTGAAAAAGGCATGCATGATAGTGCTAAGAATCTTGAGTTTGAAAAGGCCGCTGAATTTAGAGATCAGCTTAAAAAGCTTAAGGCGAAATTCTATGGGGCTGAAGTGTCCGACTTAACTTAACCGACCAATAGACCAAAAAAAGCCCCGATATATCGGGGCTTTTTTAGTTTAGTGCTTATTATTTCTGCGTTTGAACGATCACTAAGGGCTCATTTTTTGCAGCTTCATCAGCTTTCTTTTGCCAAGCGGCAGTTTTACGAGGTTTCTTTGGAGCCTCTGCCTCAACGATTACTTCACTCGTTTTGGCTTCTGCTTTCGTTTCCACTAATTGTAATCCGCTGGCGGCAAGATCAACCGGTTTTACCTTTGCAGCTGGTTTACGAGGACGGGCTTTTTTCTCAGCAGCTACTTTTGCTGGTTTTTCTGTGCTCGTCTCAAGTAGCACCTCATTGTTTATCACTTTTGTGGTTACAAGCTCAATTGACTCAGAGTTAGTTGTTGTTTTCACTTGAGTCGCTGCTTTTGTCGTTTCAACTTTTTTGGTTTCAACGATTGGCGTTGTCTCAATGACAGGCGCCGGAGTTGAGATTTCAGGCGTTGAACTGGGTTGGATTTCCACTAATTGTTCATTTTCAACAAATGGACGATCAGTCGTTGGACGATCTTGGCGCGGACCACGGTCACGACGGCCATTGCGGCCGCGGCGATTTCGAGGTTCACGTTGCTCAGTGCCTTGTTCAACAACGGCGTTCTCTTGAATATTTTGGACGGCGACTTGTGGCTTTTCGCGTTCAACACGCTCAGGTCTCGGTTGTTGAGTTTTTTGTTGACGAGGCTCTTGAGTACGTTGTGGACGGTCCGCTTGATTGGTGCGTTCAATTGGATTCGTGCGATCACTACGTTCATTACGATTGCGATTGCGGTTACGATTACGATTATTATCGCGTGGTCTGCTTTGTTCACGTACTTCAGGTTTTGGTTCTTCAGTTTTAGTCAGTGCCCCTAACCAATTTTTGATGCGCGTAAATAGCGATACTTCTTTTTCAACCTTTTCTTGACTCATCGGCGCGGGCGCTGCTGGTGTAATGCCTCTCACAGCGGCGACTTGTTTGACGCTCTTTACTTCTGGGGAAGCGTGGTTGTGAATTTCTTCTTCCGTCGGCATTTCAACCATTTGATAGCTTCGAGTGCCATCTTCTGCAGTATCGTCGCTCTTAATGCGAGTGATAGTATAGTTAGGTGTTTCTATGTGAATATTTGGAATCAATACCACTTCAACACCCGTACGTTGTTCAATCTTATGAATCTCTGCACGTTTTTCATTGAGTAGGAATGTGGCGGCCTCAACTGGGAGTTGTACTTGAATGGCCTTGCTATTCTCTTTCATTGCCTCTTCTTGCGTGATACGCAAGATATGGAGTGCGGTCGACTCAATTCCTCGAATATGACCAGTGCCATGGCAACGTGGGCATGGGATGTGATTTGCTTCCCCTAGGCTAGGGCGTAATCGTTGACGTGATAACTCGAGTAAGCCGAATCTTGAGATCTTGCCTGTTTGAACGCGCGCGCGGTCGTAATGCAAGGCTTCACGTAAGCGATTTTCTACCTCACGTTGGTTACGTTGACTTTCCATATCGATAAAGTCGATGACAACAAGACCGCCTAAGTCGCGCAAGCGTAATTGACGTGCAACTTCTTCAGCAGCCTCTAAATTGGTATTGAAAGCTGTATGCTCAATGTCGCTACCCTTTGTTGAACGTCCTGAGTTAACGTCCACAGAAACCAAGGCTTCAGTATGGTCAATCACAATCGCACCACCAGAAGGTAGACGAACCTCGCGTGAGAATGCCGTTTCAATTTGGTGCTCGATTTGGAAGCGAGAAAATAATGGAGTCTCGTCTTGATAGAGCTTTACGCGAGCAACGTGACCAGGCATCACGTGGTTCATGAACTGAATGGCTTGTTCATGGATGTCCGGGGTATCAATCAGAATCTCACCAATGTCTGGTTGGAAGTAATCGCGAATCGCGCGGATCACTAAGCTACCTTCTTGATAGATTAAGAATGGGCCATTTTGGATGGTTGACGCACTTTCAACAGCGGTCCACAGTTGCAGTAAGTAGCTTAAATCCCATTGTAATTCTTCTAGGTTACGACCAATGCCCGCCGTACGAGCAATAATGCTCATCCCATTTGGAATTTCTAACTGCGCCATGATGTCTCGAAGTTCGTTGCGGTCTTCACCTTCAATCCGACGAGAAACGCCACCACCACGAGGATTGTTTGGCATTAAAACGAGATAGCGGCCTGCAAGTGAGATGAAGGTTGTAAGGGCTGCACCTTTGTTGCCACGTTCGTCTTTATCTACCTGAACGATCAGCTCTTGACCTTCTTTCAGAACGTCTTGAATGCGTACACGGCCTCCGTCTGCATCGCTCTGGAAGTAACTACGAGAAACTTCTTTGAATGGGAGAAAGCCGTGTCTGTCTGTGCCGTAATTAACAAAGGCAGCTTCTAAAGATGGCTCAATCCGTGTAATCACACCCTTGTAAATATTGCTTTTACGTTGTTCTTTGCCGGCAGATTCGATATCGAGATCGATTAGTTTTTGACCATCGACAATCGCAACGCGCAGTTCTTCAGACTGGGTTGCATTAAATAACATGCGTTTCATTGTATTACTCCTGCGCTCATAGCAGGGATGCAGATGTTGCTAAGTGAATAGCAGTGTGGAAGGGCTAGGTATGAATATGTAGGTTAATGCCATCATCAGCGTGTTGTTAACACTACACCAGCAGACTATCTGCCAGAAACTTGCAGGGGCTTGATTGAACACGCAATCAATTACATTGCTAACTGATTACAAATGGCAATTATTGATGCCATTGTCAGTAGGTGATTTCTTGTTTAAAAGTTTTTCACCGTTTAATTCGAGCTGATTTTTATGCGTATCAG
Organism: uncultured Methylophilaceae bacterium; assembly: GCA_903953055.1. Classification (GTDB taxonomy): domain Bacteria; phylum Pseudomonadota; class Gammaproteobacteria; order Burkholderiales; family Methylophilaceae; genus Methylopumilus_A. Next base: position 3,367 of record CAJBIA010000121.1, on the reverse strand, counting down.
ATTGAATTTGTTAACGAAGTAATTCGTTTTGTGTTTTTTTAAGCCCGATTGCTTTTATTCTGTCTTTTAATTTAGATTCGGTTTAGCTGACATATCAGCTAAAATTCAAATTTCTAGCATTTCCAGGCCGCGCCATCGCTTATACTCTAAGGTATTGCAATTCATCCGCAGCGGCTTGAGCGCTTAAATGTTTAGTACATAATCGCTACTTATTTTAATTGGCGAGCGAGATTAACCAAGGTATTTTTAAGACTTTAAAATTCATTCATTGAAGAAGCGCTTAGCGCATTTGCTTCAAGAGTTACGTAGTATAGGTGAGATGACAAATTTAAGCAAAATAAGTAATGAAATTAGTGAATCAAGTGCTGCATTTGTTGAAATTGATGAGGCTAGTGAAGGGCAGCGCATTGATAATTTTCTTACCAAGACGCTCAAAGGCGTTCCTAAAAGCCACCTTTATCGCATTTTGCGGAGCGGTGAAGTCCGCGTCAATAAAAAGCGGGTTGATGCAACTTATAAACTCCTAATGGGAGATCTGGTTCGCATTCCTCCGATTCGTGCCACTGTAGCTCAGGTGGATGTTGAGCTTCAAAAACCAGTCACGGCGCGCTTGGAAAAGTGCGTCATTTTTGAGGATGATGCCATGTTGGTGCTTGATAAGCCAGCTGGCATGGCTGTTCACGGAGGTAGTGGCGTAAGTAAGGGCGTCATCGAGCAACTCAGGTTAGAGCGGCCGCAAGCGAAATTCCTAGAGCTTGTTCACCGTTTAGATCGTGAAACCTCAGGCGTGTTAATGGTTGGGAAAAAGCGTTCTGCTTTAGTCGCGCTCCATGAAGCCATGCGTCGAAATCAGATGGATAAGCGTTATTTAATGCTCGTGAAGGGACATTGGACGGAGCAAAAAAAACATGTGACTTTACAATTACAAAAATATTTACTTGATAACGGTGAGCGTAGAGTCAGTGTCATGACTGGCCGTCCTGATCCAAGAGCAGAGGATGACAGCCAAATCTCCGAGACAATATTCCATCTGGTTAAACATTACGGTGATTTTACTTTGCTAGAAGCGCAATTGATTACAGGTCGAACTCACCAACTTCGCGTGCAATTAGCTCATCTTGGCTTTCCTATTGTCGGTGATGACAAATATGGAGATTTTCCTCTTAATAAAATACTCCAGAAAAGTGGTCTGAAGCGCATGTTTTTGCATTCCGCAGAGACCAATATCAAACATCCTATCACCACAGAAAAACTCAAATTGATTGCACCTCTCCCGCCAGAGTTAGATAGATTTCTTAAAAAAAATGAGAATGGGAATTAAGTTAAAAGATGCAAAATAATTATGATTTAATCATTTTTGATTGGGATGGCACCTTGGCCAATTCTACGCAACTGATTGTAGATGCCATCTGTAAAGGGAGTGTTGAAGTGGGCTTGCCACAACCTAGCCAGCAAGATGCAAGTGGCATTATTGGTTTGGGATTCCGTCAGGCCATTCATGATTTATTTGGGCCAATTCCTGATACCCAATTAGCTGAACTTACTGCACGCTACACCTACCATTACGGCCTAGGGGAAAGTGATATTCCCTTATTTGGTGGGGTTAATGAAACGGTTGCCCATTTAGTTTCCAAGGGCGTTTCGCTAGCGGTTGCAACAGGCAAGGGTCGAAGTGCGCTCAATAGGGCGCTTAATCATAGCGGGATAGAACAACACTTTATTGCAACACGCTGTGTGGATGAATGTCATTCTAAACCCCATCCGCAAATGATTTTAGAGTTGATGGACGAGGCTGGAGCCAAACCAGATCGAACGCTTATGATCGGAGATACTAGTTTTGATTTACAGATGGCGCAGAATGCGAATGTAGCGAGTATAGGCGTCACGTTTGGTGCGCATCCTATTGAGCGCTTAAAGCCGCATCAGCCTATCGAAATTTTTTCTGATTTTGGTCAGCTATCTACTTGGCTTAATTCAAACGTTTAATCATGGCTAAGCACCTCGTCATCTGTAAAAGTGAAGATCTTGAAGAAGCAGGTAAGGGTGTTCGTTTTGACGTCCCCAGATTAGGAGAAGTTATCTCCGCTTTTGCGATCCGTTTCGAGGGTAGGGCTTATGCCTATTTGAATCAATGCGCACATTTACCCGTTCAGCTTGACTGGAACGAGGGTGAGTTTTTTACAAAAGATCAAAGAAATATCATTTGTGCTACCCACGGCGCACAATATGACCCAAAAACTGGAGATTGTTTTTTAGGGCCCTGTCAGGGTAAAGCATTAAAGCAAATCGCACTGATTGAACAAGAGGGTGTGATTTCAATTACACTAGATTAAATTTAAATAAATTCATTTTAAAGAAAGAGCAACATGTCTGATTTTGAGCAAAAACCAACAACGTGGGAACGTGAAACGCTAGAGAAGTTAGCGTTTCAGGCGATTAAGGAACAAAAACGTAATCGCTTTTGGAGTGTTTTCTTCAAAACGTTAACGCTGATTTATTTATTCCTTGTTTTGTTTTATATGATGAACTGGATAGGTGGGGGCAGTGTTAAAAGCTCTGAGGATCATACGGCATTGATTGATATTCAAGGCGAGATTGGAAGTAAGGATGAAGTGAATGCTGATTCAGTGATCGCAAGCTTGCATGATGCATATGAAAATAAGCATACGAAGGGTGTTATTTTAAGGATCAATAGCCCAGGAGGGAGTCCTGTGCAAGCAGGCATTATTAATGATGAAATAAAGCGTCAACGCAAACTTCATCCTAATATTCCTGTTTATGCGGTTGTCGAGGATGTTTGTGCCTCAGGCGGTTACTATATTGCTGTTGCAGCAGATAAAATCTATGTTGATAAGGCTAGCATTATCGGCTCTATTGGAGTCCTGATGGACGGTTTTGGGTTCACAGGTGCTATGGAGAAGTTTGGTGTGGAACGACGTCTGATGACTGCCGGTGAAAATAAAGCCATGCTAGATCCTTTTTCCCCTGTGAATCCAAAACATAAAGTGCTTGCACAGACAATGTTAAATGAAGTGCATCAGCAATTTATCAAGGTAGTACGCGAAGGACGGGGCAGTCGTTTAAAAGAAACGCCAGAAACGTTCAGCGGCCTGTTCTGGAGTGGAGAGGCTGGAATAAAAATGGGTTTGGCTGACGGATTAGGAAGTTATGATTACGTAGCAAGGGAGGTCATCAAACAAGAAAACATTGTGGACTTCACCGCCTCGGAAGGGTTGGCAGACAAGGTTGCAAGAAAATTTGGTGCCTCAATGACCCAGTCATTATTTAAGGGAATCAGCTTACATTAAGCGCGATCAGGCAATCCTAATAAAAAAGGCAGATAATTATCTGCCTTTTTTATTAGGTA
>CAJBIA010000120.1 GCA_903953055.1 uncultured Methylophilaceae bacterium | reverse complement strand
TCTGAAGTCCGTTTATGTGGACCGGGGCTTTGACGGCAATCATGGCGGAACAAATCCAATAGTCGATGCTGATGTCGCGTCCCTAGGGCTCACAGCCGATCAGACATATTCGGCGGCAATGCTTTTGGGGGATTTGGACGCATTTTTCTCAGCAAATAACGGTGCTAATCGGAAAATTGTCAATCTCATCCGGGATGATAGGTAAGAGTTGATGGGAGTCAATCTGCAGGTCCCAATCGAAATGATTTTTGTTACCATAAACTCACTGAATTCAACTATCTCGAATTTCGATTCCATGCAGGCGTCAATTTACACTTCGGGATACGACGGGACATGTGTCTGGGAGTGGGAACTTGTCTGTTATAACCTTGATGCCGTTGGCAGAAACGTGATGCTAATGAATGGGGGGACGAGTACCAATAGTACCACGATTGCGACGATGACTATTCCCGGATCGACTACTATCTTGAATCGTTTTAGGGTCCCTCTCGCCGGACCAATAGGCGGTCCATGGCTAAGACTTTCTCAAACAACGGCAGCGGCTGCTTTGCTTGTCGCGGCATCCAGGATCATAGTCACGCAAACCAATGCAACGAAGACGGTGATTTATGTCCCGATGACTGGCCATGCAGATACGAACAATCCATCCGCTTTAAGGATCACCGACGGATCAGGAAGTCCGATACAATATCCGCAATCCTATAACGTCTGGCATCGGGACGACTCCGTATACGGAGACACAACCTCTGTTCAGATCATTGCTAACCTGGGATGGCAGATTGGGAGTTCGACCTTTACGGTTTACTGCGACTTGCTGAACATAACGAATCCTGGCAATGCTGGGTCCTGCGCCACTACGGGGCAGACATTCTATTCGACCTCAAAACTTTATCTGGAAGGAATTACCATCAGCCCTAGTGGCGTGTCCTGGACTGATCTTTCGGATTATTATTTCTTCCTCCATGTCACCTGTCCGGCGGACTACACCAGATATTTCTACCTTCACAACGCATGGATGCAAATCTGCGTAAGCAATCTCACCAAAGCAAAAGTCTACTTCCGTGTTGACAAGAAAAACACGGGATACCAGGAGGCGGAAAAGAATCGAGTTTTATTTGACCCGTCTCTTTTCCCGGCAAACTGCAGATATTTCCTTTCATGCCTCTTTTATAAGAACGGTGCTAGTGGTGACGCCACTGTTTATCTGGCAGACATCGTTGGTTCCGATTCCCGGTATTTAACCGGTGCGGTACCAGACTCTCAGGTCAGAGCTTCAAGTACGGCCTCATATACTCGGAGCAACGTTATTGCGGATCTTTGGCCTCCCGGAACCGCGAACAGTTATGTCGCAATGGCTCAGGTTGTCACAAATAACTGGTATATGAAAGACATCAATGTCCAGTGTCAATTTCCAGGTCCTAGTCCCATCGACCGGACAGCCACGTTCGAAGTTCCTATCGAAATGACGGATTCTGATCTCAAGGATGCAACCACTGATCAGATCTATGGGAACACAAAAGTCGCCCTCGATACGGGGGACTATGATGGCGTTGTCACCTATTATCTTGAAGTGGTCGCTACCTGCGGATCCCATATCAAATACGCCCAAGTTGGACTGGTTGACAACGCCGGGGTCTCGATCATAACAAAGGACATTTTGCGTCCTGGGGTCCAGAGGGTAGCCTTCACGCCGAATGCCGGTTTGGATTACTATCGATTCAAAATCTTCTCGACTGCGGCTGGCGGAGCTTTCTTTTTCACAGCTCGAATCATTGTTTCTCAGTTGGATACTACCCTTCATCCGATCACCAAGACGAGGACCTATATTCCTTTACTCGCCGGGGTTGTAAATATCGGCAAGCAGGCTGACGGCTACTACATTTTTCAAACATCCAACACGACTTTTACGACAACCGATGCTGCGACACTCTACCCCAAGGATGATTCGATTCTCGATACGATCTGTA
>CAJBIA010000119.1 GCA_903953055.1 uncultured Methylophilaceae bacterium | reverse complement strand
CGCTCTCGGCCCGCCGTGGTGCAACAAAACTTATAAATGGCGCATCGGCCATAGGTCGCTGTGCAAAAAAAGCTTCTTTTACTAAGGGCCATTTAGAAGGATCGGATTCAGCATGAGCAATATTGCCAAAAGAAATCAAAATAAAGCATCCTATAATCGAGCTAGTTTTAAACATGGCGACTCCTTGATATTTTTCTAGTTTTAAGTGTTTTAGTAAGATTACTTTAATTTCGAGATAGTTCAAATATATTAATTAGAAAATAAAAAAAGCCAAGTTCATACTTGGCTTTTTTTGGTTATAGCTTACGCTTAAAATTGATAGCTGGCATTAATGCCGAGTAACCAATTGCGGCCTGGCGCAGGTTCAAAGAAACGAGAATTTGACTCGTTAACAATCACTGAGCCAACATAGTTACGATCAAATATGTTATTAACACGAACGAATTCTGAAACACCCCAGTTGTTAATTTTCTGATTAAAACCAGCTCGGATATTTGCTGCAACAAATGATTTTGCAATTTCATTCGCACCATTGGAGTCCGTTGCATAATATTTATCACGCCAATTAGCCTCAAGTGCAGTACTAAATCCAATTGGTTCGTAACTCCATTGAACTTCACCGTAAAGGGAGTTTTTTGATATGCCAGGAATTTGGTTCCCACTATTAATAGTTATAGGAGCACCGTTACTAATTTTCTTAGTGTAACTTTTGGAAACGGTTGCATCAATATAAGTGTATGCGAGATAAGTTTTAAAGCCATTATTCCATATACTGTCTAATGACATTTCAATCCCGTTACGCTCAGTTTCTGGAATGTTTTGGTAAGCTACTTTACCACTGGAGTTGTTTGCCGCTGCTATTTCATTTGTAACCTGTGTAGTGAAAAGTGCAACATTTAATCTTGTGTTTTCAGTAAGGAATGCTTTCGTCCCAATTTCGTAGGTTGTACTTTCCGCTGGTTTAAGAGTCAAAGAAGATTTGCTAGTGTTTACACTGCCGTTGCTATTCAAACTGTATGCTATTTCTGCAAATGTTGGTGTTTCAAATCCTTGGCCTGCATTTGCATAAATATTCACAGATGGCGTTGCATGAAAAATAACGCCCATGGATGGTGTTGTTTTCGAGTAAGAAACACTGCCTGAGTTTGACCCTGATCCTGAGGGAGTTAAGTTATCTTGGATGTTAAAATTAACGTTGTTGTAACGTAGGCCACCAGTCACTTCCCATTTGCTACCCAGTTGCAAATTTGCTTGGACGTAAGGGTCAAAATTATATACCGCGTCATCTTCGCTACGAAGCGCAGTTGCACTAGGACTACCATTGTTATTGTTAAAAGACCTTCTTAATTCACTAGATTTGTCATAGTCTAAACCGCCAGTAATTTTTAATTGTTGGTCAGCAATTTTGGTTAGATAGTTGTATCGTAGATTTACCCCCCCAAAATCTCTATCTAAATCTACAACCCCAAGAGGTTGAAATGATTGGAGTTGTTCAACTTTTCTTGTGCCATAGTAAGTGATTATTTTGAAGCTATTATTTTCATTGATATCTTTATCTAACACTAAGCCAGCTTGGTTGTAGCTGATAGTTTTGCTTGAGTTAAAGGAAACAGATGCTGGTGAGCTTCCTTGGTTGACAGAACTGCCGCCTGCCATTTTTGGATTATAAGCAAGCTGACCAAGCGTTAAACCAAGCGGGTCTTCAGCTTTTTGATAGTATGAGTTAGCACTTAGTTTTAATTTTGTGGTGTCATCTACTTCCCATACGATTTTTGCATTAACTTGATTTCGATCAGTTTTACTATGAACACGATAACCGTCAGTGCTGAACCACGAGCTATCAACTAGATAGCTAACAGCTCCTACGCTACCAGATACTTTAACCTCTTCGCGGGTTGTGCCGTAGCTACCAGCAGAAAAATTATTGGTAATGGCTGGTTTTCCTTTGCCACTTTCTGTGAAGGCTTGAAGAACTCCGCCAGCACCATTGCCATATAAAGCAGAAAATGGGCCTCTTAAGATTTCAATATGATCGGTTGAACCAAGTGAGATAGTAGCACCTTGGCCTTGTCCATCAGGCATTGTTGCTGGGATGTCATCTACGATAATTCTAATTCCTTTGACTCCAAAGGGCGCTCTTGCACCGAATCCGCGTGATGATATTTGTAAGTCTTGTGCATAATTTTGACGGTTTGCAACAGTGATACCTGGAACTCTTGCCAATGACTCAGAAAGATTGGTTTGAAGTTGCTGGTCATGAATTTGTGCGCTATCGACGACGTCAATTGATGCCGGAACATCAAAACTATTTTGTTCTGTCCGAGTAGCTGTCACAACCACTGGAGATAGGTTTAATCCCGGTGCGGCATTGTCATCAGCCCAGCTATTATTTGCAAAGCTATATATGCTAAGAATGGCTAAAGGTATAATTTTGATTGAGTTAATTGTGATGTTGTTTTTTGCAAATTTTAAAAGATGCCCAGCATATTGCAATGTAAGCCTCTTGAACATAATGATTTTCATTAAAAACAACAATTTCGTTACAATTAACTATTTGTGGGGATATTTTGGCTATTCTGGGATTTAATCATTACAACCTGCGTGCAGAACGTTCTATGATGGAGCAGCTCAAGGTCTTTTATCGAGATGTTGTTGGCTTGCAAATTGGTGAGCGCCCTCAATTAACGAGCTTTGGTTATTGGCTTTACGCGGGGAATAAAGATGTTCTTCATTTGTCCGAGGCAAAACCTGAGGAAAAACGAAAAGAAAACGTAGCCACAACATTTGACCATGTTGCTTTTACTGCAATAGATTATCCTGCAACAATCTCCCGATTAGAAAAGCTAGGCATTCAATTTAAAACACGCGAAATCAGAGATGCAGGGCAAAAGCAGATATTCTTTAGCGACCCTGCAGGCAATGGTATTGAGCTCAACTTTTCTTAGCTAGGCTACTAAATAACGCCATCGAACAATTGTACTTTTACCGTGGCTCCAGCCTCTAAGTTGCCGACATCATCGTTAAGTACAATAAAACAGTTGGCTTGCGACATTGAGCTAAGGACGCCCGAACTTTGATTTCCAGTAGT
>CAJBIA010000118.1 GCA_903953055.1 uncultured Methylophilaceae bacterium | reverse complement strand
GAGCTGCGTGCCGGGCTCGCCAATCGACTGGGCAGCAATCACACCCACAGCTTCGCCGTGGTTGATCAGGCCGCCGCGGCCCAAATCGCGTCCGTAGCACTTGGCGCAAATACCAAAGCGGGTTTCGCAGGTGAGAGCGGTGCGCACTTTGACTTCGTCCACGCCATAGGCTTCGAGTTCCTCAATGGCGTCCTCGTCCAGCATGGTGCCCGCAGGCGCAACCACCGCACGGGTTTCGGGGTGCAGCACGTCTTCAGCAACGGTACGACCCAGCACGCGGTCACGCAGGGACTCGATCACTTCACCGCCTTCGACGATGGCACGCATCAAATAACCGTTGTGGGTACCGCAGTCCTGCTCGGTCACGACCAGGTCTTGCGTCACGTCCACCAGGCGGCGTGTCAGGTAACCCGAGTTGGCGGTTTTGAGCGCCGTGTCGGCCAGACCTTTACGCGCACCGTGGGTGGAGATGAAGTACTCCAACACGTTCAAGCCTTCGCGGAAGTTGGCGGTAATGGGCGTCTCGATGATGGAGCCGTCAGGCTTGGCCATCAAACCGCGCATACCGGCCACCTGGCGGATCTGCGCAGCAGAACCGCGCGCACCGGAGTCGGCCATCATGTAGATGGAGTTGAAGGACTCCTGGGCCACTTCTTTGCCATGGCGGTCAATGACCATCTCTTTGGAGAGCTTGGCCATCATCACCTTGGACACTTCGTCACCCGACTTGCCCCAAATGTCCACCACCTTGTTGTAGCGCTCGCCGGAAGTCACCAAACCGGAAACGTACTGCTTCTCGATCTCTTTGACTTCGGTTTGGGCGCGGCTGATGATCTCGTGCTTCTCTTGCGGCACCAGCATGTCGTCGATACAGATCGAGATACCGGCTTTGGTCGCCAAGCGGAAACCCGCTTGCAGCAATTTGTCCGCAAACACCACGGTCTCTTTCAAACCGCACTTGCGGAAAGACACGTTGATCAGCTTGGAGATTTCTTTCTTCTTCAGCGCCTTGTTCAGGTTGGAAAAAGGAAGGCCTTTGGGCAAGATTTCCGACAGGAGCGCGCGGCCTGCGGTGGTTTCCCACAGCTTGGTGCTGGGCTCGAATTCGCCGGTTTCTTTGTTCTTGGTGTACTCGGTCAAACGCACATTGATGCGGGAGTTGAGTTCCACTTCACCCGCGTCAAAGGCGCGCTGCACTTCGCCGGTATCGGAGAAGATCAGACCCTCGCCTTTGCCGTTGATGCGTTCGCGGGTCGTGTAGTACAGACCCAGCACCACGTCTTGCGACGGAACAATCGAGGGCTCGCCGTTGGCGGGGAACAGCACGTTGTTGGATGCCAGCATCAGCGTGCGGGCTTCCATTTGCGCTTCCACCGACAAGGGCACGTGAACGGCCATCTGGTCACCGTCGAAGTCGGCGTTGAAGGCCGAGCAAACGAGCGGGTGCAACTGAATGGCTTTGCCTTCAATCAGGATGGGCTCAAAGGCCTGGATGCCCAAACGGTGCAGCGTAGGCGCACGGTT
>CAJBIA010000117.1 GCA_903953055.1 uncultured Methylophilaceae bacterium | reverse complement strand
TGCGTTATAAATTGAAGCACGCATCCCACCGACCAATTTATGTCCCTTCAACTGCAGCAATCCATTTTGTTGCGCTTGTTTTAAAAACGCTTCATCTAATGAAGCCTCTTTTAACGTGAAAGGAATATTCATTCGTGAGCGATTCTCAACCGCAATCGGAGAATGATAAAAATCTGATGCATCTAAATAATCATATAGCAGCGTGGATTTTTCGATATTGATTTTTTCCATCGCAGGCAAGCCACCTTTAGATTTCAACCATTTAAAAACAAGCCCCGCAATATAAATGCCATAAGTTGCCGGCGTGTTATACATGGATTCATGATCAGCATGCACTTTGTAATCAAACATGGTGGGCGTTCCCGCAATGGTTTCACCAATTAAATCATCCCGTACAATCACAATAGTCAAGCCTGCTGGGCCAATATTTTTCTGTGCGCCAGCGTAAATGATGCCGTACTGTTTCACATCGATAGGACGTGAAAGAATATGCGATGACATATCGCAGACAACAGGCACATCCCCTGTCACTGGGGTCCAGAACATTTCAACACCGCCAATAGTTTCATTTGATGTGAAATGAAAATAGGCTGCGTCCTGATTAAGCCTTAATGCATCTTGGCTAGGAGCGTAGGTATAATTTTTATCTTTGCTTGAGCCTGCAATATTGACCTGACAATAACGTGAGGCTTCATCAATGGCTTTTTTTGCCCAAATACCAGTATCGAGATAATCAGCAGATTTTTTGCCGCGTAATAAATTCATCGGCACCATCGAAAATTGGCTATGCGCCCCACCCTGCAGAAAAAGCACTTTGTAATTTTGCGGTATCGCTAGCAATTCACGTAGATCCGCTTCTGCTTCCGCCGCGATGCCCATAAACTCTTTACCGCGATGACTCATTTCCATCACGGACATGCCTGAGCCATGCCAATCCATCATTTCGTCCCTGGCTTGCGCAAGCACTTCCTTAGGCAATACGGCTGGCCCAGCTGAAAAATTAAAGATTTGGGTCATTAATTACTTTCAAATTTTCGATATCTGCAGGCGCTTATTCTTCGTCGTCAGACTCAACCACTTTTTCTAGGCCAGATAACTTCTCACCCTCGCCTAGATTGATGAGCGTAACCCCTTGGGTTGCACGCCCTAATTCGCGAATTTCTTTTACGCGTGTACGAATGAGAACACCACCGGTAGTGATCAACATAATTTCATCTTCATCATTAACCAAACGTGCAGCAACCACCAACCCATTTCGCTCACTAATTGCAATCGCTTTTACACCTTGCGTGCCGCGGCCAGAATGACGGAAATCTGCCAATACTGTGCGCTTACCATAACCATTTTCAGTCGCAACCAAAACAGTTTGTTGATCATTTTCAGCAACTAATAATGACAAGACCAATTGATCTTTAGTGATCTTCATCCCGCGCACACCACGGGTATTTCGACCCATTGCACGGACGGCTTCTTCGTCAAACCATACCGCCTTACCACCATTGGAAACCAATACGATGTCATGTGTTCCATTAGTGACTTCAGCGCCAATTAAATAGTCGCCTTCGTCTAGGTTAATCGCAATAATCCCAGACTTACGTGGGTTAGAGAATTCAACCAATGAAGTTTTCTTGACGGTACCCATTGCCGTTGCCATGAAAATGAAGTGATTTTCATCAAATTCTTTTACTGGCAAGATGGCATTAATTTTTTCGCCTTCTTCTAATGGGAACAAGTTCACAATTGGCTTACCACGACTAATACGACTGCCTTGTGGCACCTCATAAACCTTCAACCAGTAAACGCGACCACGACTAGAGAAGCACAATATATAATCATGCGTATTAGCCACGAACATTTTGTCGATAAAGTCATCTTCTTTAGTGGCCGTTGCCTGTTTGCCACGACCACCACGTTTTTGCGCACGATACTCTTCAAGTGGCTGAGACTTGATATAGCCTGTGTGAGACAACGTCACGACAACATCTTGCGGAGTAATTAAATCTTCCAAAGAAAGATCTTGCGCGTTATGCACAATTTCACTACGACGCTTATCCCCAAATTGTTGACGTATTGTAGCAAGCTCATCAACAATCATTTGCGTCACACGGCTTGGTGTGGACAATATGTCGAGTAAGTCTGTAATGATATCCATCACTTCTTTATACTCGTTCACGATCTTATCTTGCTCAAGACCCGTGAGGCGTTGCAAGCGCATTTGTAGAATTTCTTGTGCCTGTACATCAGACAATTTATAGCCTTTTGGCGTCAAACCAAAGTCAACAGACAATCCGTCAGGGCGTGAAGACTCAATCGCCGCGCGCTTGAGCATCTCCTCAACAACTGGCGAGCTCCAAATATTAGCCATCAAATCTTTTTTCGCTTCCGGCGGTGTTGGTGCAGCTTTAATGATGGCAATCATCTCATCGACATTTGCCAATGCGACAGCCAAACCTTCAAGCACATGGCCACGTTCGCGGGCTTTTCGAAGCTCAAATACTGTTCGACGTGTAATCACTTCACGACGATGACGCAAGAATGCCTCGATCATCTGTTTTAGATTGAGCAATCGCGGCTGACCATCTAGCAAGGCCACCATATTCATACCGAAGGTGTCTTGCAATTGTGTTTGTTTGTAAAGGTTATTCAGAATAACTTCCGGCACTTCCCCGCGCTTCAACTCGATCACTACGCGCATACCTGACTTATCTGATTCATCGCGCAAGTCAGAAATACCTTCAATTTTCTTTTCATTAACCAATTCGGCGATTTTTTCGACGAACGTTTTCTTATTGACCTGATATGGGAGTTCATCAACGATCAGCGCTTGACGACCGCCGCGCTCCAAGTCTTCTACGTGTGTGCGTCCACGCATTACCACACGACCACGACCCGTACGATAACCCTCTTTAACGCCAATGGTGCCGTAAATAATACCTGCCGTTGGAAAGTCTGGCGCAGGGATAATTTCGATCAAATCATCAATGGTGAGATCTGGGTTTTGCAAGAGTGCCAAACAACCATCAACCACTTCATTTAAGTTATGGGGTGGAATATTAGTTGCCATCCCCACGGCAATACCAGAACTACCATTAATAAGTAGGTTTGGAATTCGGGCTGGCATAATAAGTGGCTCATGTTCTGAGCCATCATAGTTAGGTCCAAAATCAACAGTTTCTTTATCTAAGTCAGCTAATAACTCGTGTGCGATACGTGCCATACGAATTTCCGTATAACGCATCGCAGCAGCATTATCACCATCCACAGAACCAAAGTTACCTTGACCATCTACCAACATATAGCGAAGTGAAAAATCTTGTGCCATACGAACGATGGTGTCGTAGACAGCAGTGTCGCCGTGCGGATGGTATTTACCGATCACATCACCTACGATACGTGCAGATTTTTTATAAGGGCGATTCCAATCATTACTAAGCTCGTGCATCGCATATAACACACGTCTATGGACTGGCTTTAGACCATCACGCACATCAGGAAGCGCACGACCCACAATGACACTCATGGCATAATCGAGATAAGAACGGCGCATCTCATCTTCGAGACTAATAGGAAGGGTTTCTTTTGCGAATTGATCCATATTGTTCTGTTGGCTTTAAGCGTGGATTAAAAGGCTAATTTTACCATGATTAAAGCCGATAAATCACATGGTCAGTGATAAAGAAATAACGAGAAAACTGCCACTTTGAAGCGTTGTTTTTTTTGTTTTAAATCATTTCGTTAGCAAGCATGGTCGCTACGGTCAAATCAGCAGATGTACCCGGATTGATTCCGCGTTTTTTAAGATCTGTATCCCAGTCCAATAAGCTTGCTTGGTAAAGCTTTGGATTGTTTCCTGATTTAAAATTCTGCAGATGCATTTTTGCTTCTCGCTGGATCGATTGTGCGATCGCATGACTATGCTTTCTGACAATATGCGTATCTTCAAACTCCGCTAAAAAAGTTAAATAGACCGCTGTCACTGCCCAAGCAGAACGCTCCCAAATTGAAGAATAATGTTGATAGCAAGCAACCCCAATATCAAAAATATCATCGAAGTTATTACTATACTGACGGGCGACTAAATCTCTATTTGCCGCTGCCTGCATCGCTTCAAGCAAAGTCACTTTTGGGCGTTCATGCACATCGAACGCTTCAACCTCACCAAGCCCTGCAGGGCTGGCAATGGCAATCGCTTCATAAGCTTTGATTGCATCATCGATGGTCAGATTTTTAAGTACCATTTTTAGGCTTTGTTGACTAAAGCCAAAAGAAGAATAAGCCGCTTCTATGATTGGGGCAGCCAGCAAAACAATCCCTAAATTGGTATTGCAACCAACAGCATCGCCCGTCGCTTTAATCGCACTTAAAATACGGGACCCTACAGTGATGTCCCGCTCTGAAATAAACGGGGCCGAAACTTCTGCACTTTTAATAAAATCCTGAACTAACATCCCATGTCCATCGGCAAAGAGATGCACATTGCCTGGCTTTAACGCCGTTAATTCTGCCATGCAAGCATTAGTGTATTTTTGAGCCATCAGACTCATGTTAATTTCACCAGGCAATCATCCACTAAGGCTTGCGCGACATCGATCTCGAGCACGCTTTGCAGGCCCTTCCATGCAGGAATGCTATTAATTTCTAATACAAACAATTTACCGTGCCGATCACGAATAATATCAACACCACAGTAATCAATATCGATAGCGACTGCAGCCGCTTCCGCCAACGCCCCCAATTCGCCTTCTGGCGAAACTGCTTCACATTGGGCCCCAAGCGCAACGTTATTTACCCAACTAGACCCGTGACGTAACATCGCCGCTATGGCTTTTCCACGAATAACAAATACACGATAATCGTGCCAAACACCCTCACCACTATCAATATAGCGTTGCAAGTAATACAGCCCATCGACATAAGCTTCCATTGGCACCGGCAACTTATCTCCTAACTGAAGCAGTCTCACCCCATTCCCTTGTGATCCGAATAAAGGCTTGATCACTAGTGGATTATCATTTGAAATTTCCCGCGCAATAATAACCTGTGCGTGATGACGAGATTCACAGATCCAGGTATCAGGTGTTGAAATCTTGTTTTGGTGAAGTACAAGGCTAGTCATTGCCTTGTCGACCGTGCGCTCTATGGCCCGCCCAGAATTGTAGACCTTAACACCCAACATTTCTAAGGCATGCAATACATCCAAGCGAGCGATGACTTGTTGCAAAGTGCCCCCAGGAACACCGCGAACAAAAACAAACTGAGGAAGCACATCAAAACCAGGAATCACTACACCCGTTGAGTCCGAAGTGAGATTTAAAAAACAATTTTTAATCGAAACAAATATTGCCTCGTAACCCCTGAGTGCAAATGCCTCTTTTAACCGTTTGCCGTGCCAACCCGGATCGTCAGTAAAGACGGGGATTTTAATCATTAAGCACTAAATCCAAAAGACTGATCAATCAAAGCAGCGTCTAAAGCACCGCCTGTGAATGTATTGCCAGACTCTAAAGCCGTCACTGTGACTGCTGCCGGACTAAACAACATCGGATCAATCTTATAAAAGTCCATGTTGACGGATTTAAAGACTTCCGCAAAAGGCCGACCAAAATCACGAGATGAATTACTTGGCAACGCTTTAGCTAAGGCAACGGCAGCGTCATCTGATCCTTTAACGAACAAATGAGCATGACCTCCAAATAGAATTGCATCGTTTGTACGGCCCATGCCTGTCAAAAAATCAGGCGAAGGCGGAGGAACTGGCGCACTTGCCATCCCATCGACCACATGTTCTAAAGGAAAATGTAATGTATGAATTTTGTGCATCGCTACTTCTAAAACCCGCGCCACAATCTGAACCGTGCCCGCCAAACTTCGTGTTGGCGTCAAAATGAACGTGAGGTTTTCAATAGAAACCCCCGTATCACGTGATACCTTTTCGATCACTTCAATCGGTGGCGCTTTGTCACTTTCAAGCACTAAGCAAGCAGAATTTGATTGATCCTTGTAACCAAGTTCTTTAAATAGATCCTCTCTACCAGCAAGTGCACGGCCAGGACCTGATCCCAATGAGAAAAATTTCTCGTGCGCCAAACTCCAGCCTGCGTACTGACTGCCCAAGCAGGACAATATAGGATTATTTGAATGAACTGACAGCATCCAAGGCCAATGAGAAAATGTTGTTGAAGTTTGCAAACTGACATGACCTAAGCCACCCATACAAATTTCCGCAATCAAGCGTCCAGCCTCTAAACCCCCGTCATAATCAATTCCGGCATCAATAATGGTTGCACCGTTAACAGACCTCTCTACCCCAAGTCGTAAGTCTTTAGCATTGCTGAGCAACTGTTCTACCAATGGATTAGTCAATGCATTCACACTAGGCCAATTGGAGGTATCAAGCTGGGCAGTTTGAGTAATTTGAGACATTAAAACTCCTACATTTTTGAATTATTAAAATTACGGATACAACAAAGTGCTAAGTTCCTTCAGACGCGACACGACCAATGCTTGAGACTCTTGAGCGTTATCGGCCTCTGCTAGCACGGTACAAACAGGCTGATATTGGGGAATCGCAGTAAGCGGCATAGGGATGTCTGCTGTCCATTCTGGCCATGTTAAATTATTTGGAATCACCAGATCCTGGGAGGCATATAGGACATTTCTGGCCTTTGAAATTTTCGAAATAGCTGGAAAGCGATTTAAATCCCCAGCAGCAGCCTGAACATGCAAGGCAAATAAATTGCTCTCTTTGGTTTGGTACAAATCGAGCGTTGAACTTAATCTTGGGTTAATTTCTAACACCCAAAATTGGGAGTCCTGCCAAATCACATCCAAACTATTTAAGCCTCGCAATTTGAATGCACAGGTAATTTTAAGCGCAGTTGCTTCCAAAGACCTTTTAATATCTTCTGGTAAATTCGCATGCCCAACAATACCGCCATAACGATATGGCTTACCTAAAATAGGTGCAACCCATTGTTGATTGAAGCCAACAACCTTAACATCATTGCCATTTGCTGCAAAAAGCATTGAAATCGGCTTACCCTCAATCACACGTTGATAATATTGTCCTTGAGCTAAGGGTTGATTACGTGGAGCCTCTTGAACATGCGTTCCACCAGAACCGCCCTCTTCCTTTCGTAACCAGCCAGTTGCGTCCAGAAGAGGTTTGAAGTGAACCTCAGGATGTGGAATTGAGAGCGCATCTAGCGTCTGAAAAAATTTTGGCGCGTCTTTAAGATCGCGTACTGTTTTTGGCAGATTGCCGATCAACGGTAAGTGTTCTGAAATACGTTCTAACAAATCGGGCTGAGCTTCAAAGCCACTGCCATATGCAAAACCAACCATGTCATGCATATCAATTTTTGCTAAAGCCACCTCAAATTGCGACGCATTAAAGCCACAATTGGCATATTCGATTTTGTATACCTGCTCTGCTGCTTGCATCGTATCTGCATCGGCGAATACATCTAAAGCCACAACTGAATAACCTGCTGCGACCGCGGCTTTCACAAAAGGACGGGAGGAAACTGCTGCGATCATTATTCTTTTAGTCAGGATATGTCCTTTCAGCAGCTATAAAGTTTTGCGCGCCGTTTCAAAGGCTGACAGAAAGTCTAGATATTGTTTCTTTTCAGATTCCAGCATCGACTTAAGCAAGTTATGTTGTGTTTTATATTTCACATTACCAATCGCTAATGCCCCAATACCAAAAGCATTGGTTCCTAGAATTGGTAGGCCATCTGCGAATACGTCTACACCCTCAGCACCCGTTGGAGGAACAGCATTCACATCAGCCACAATTTTCAAATCTTTGGCTTGTGCCATTTGAGATAGACTCAGTACTTGAACCCCTGCAGCGGCAGCGCATAGGGCAATATCCGTGTTTTTTAACACCGCTATTTTAGAATCATCGCTTGCACCATCAACTGCTGAAATCTTGACACCATAACGCGCATTATATGAATCAACCTTGACTTGTACGTCAGCAAGGCTGCGATGCGCAACCATTTTCACCTCTGCGCCATATTTGGCGGCAATCACAGCAGTGCACCCGCCCACAGGACCCGTTGCCCCAAAAACGCTCACACGACGACCAGTTAAATCTCCACCAAAATTCTTAATGAGGTGAAACTCAACTTTAGCCATCATTCCAGCAGCCGTAGTAAAAGCGCCGGATGGGTCAGCGAACACAGATATTTCAAAAGGTGGCACCATGGCTTTCTTTGCCAACCCCAACATATCCATTGCGACATCAATGTCACGACCCCCAATAAACACACTTTCACGTTTAACGCCGCTTGGTCCGCGAGAAAAAATAGCATCCTGAACCAAACCCGCCACTTCCTTCATTTCAACTGAGGTATAGGGCATGATCTTGTCAAAACCAGCATCAAAGGCCATATTCACATCGAATGGGCTGGCATTTTTTGCTGCGGTAATTAAATGCAGAATGGATA
The DNA here is from genome assembly GCA_903953055.1 of uncultured Methylophilaceae bacterium. Taxonomy (GTDB): domain Bacteria; phylum Pseudomonadota; class Gammaproteobacteria; order Burkholderiales; family Methylophilaceae; genus Methylopumilus_A. Next base: position 8,467 of record CAJBIA010000117.1, on the reverse strand, counting down.
CTTTTTCCATGACTTACTCTTTCAATTCTTAAAAAATTCTTAGCTCAACAAAATCTGACTCGCTTGATTATTTGCGTGGGTCAGTAAAAATTCTAAATTTTCTTCATGGTCAAAGGTATCATTGAGTTGTTTCAACAATGTTTCAGCTTCCGATTGGCTTGCAAATACGGCAAACCCTGTTGGGCCCCAAGAGCTTTGACCAAAACAATGTACGCCATTTGCTTGCAATTGATCCAATACCGAGCCAACCAATTCACTTGTATAACGTCCACCCCCCTGCGCAGGTGCAAAATAATCCCCTGTCACAGATTGCAACACTTGGATGGCATTACCAAATGCGCGCAAATCATGTTCTGTAATAGCTGGCAATGCCTGCATTAGAATTTGACGACACAACAATGCCGCTGAAGACTCTGGAAATGGAGGTAAGTTTTGAAAAGCTACCAATTCATCATTCCCATGAATGCCGGTATGTCCTTTATCGAAAATCAACAAAATAGGCCAATCTTCTGGGAACTTTGCTGTTGCAATCACTGGTGGAACTGGTGAATTCGAAGCACGTCCACCATCAACAATCAATCCACCAGTGGCAAATGTTCCCAACCCAATTCCAGAGCGCGTACCCCGATTAGTGATTACCGCAATCTCATTCACACTGAGATTGCAACCATAGAAGACATTCATTGCCATGCCGATAGCGAGTGATAATTGCGTCCCTGAACCAAGCCCTGAATGCTCAGGAATGACTTCATCTAGTTGAATATGAAAAGAAGGGATGATGTTTAAAGCATCAGTTAATTGTTTTACAATTTTTAAAGCACGTTCTGCGCCTTTACCTTCAGCGGTTAATGTCGGGGCGTGAGTTATTTTTAGTGCCGTAACTGGTGCTTTAAGACTAACGCCTATACTGCCAAAACGACGACCTAATCCACCATTCAAATCAAAAAAACCCATGTGCAAACGTGATGAAGTAGTGACAACAATACTTTGATGAGCAAGGCTTATCGGATTAATTAAATTAACATCCAATTTGGTCATTTAAATGATATCCGAAGCATTTTCTTAATTCATTATTGTAGCTTAGCCACTAGGTTTTTCCTATGCGCTAAGGTCAGTTCCAAAAGCCATCCCAAAAGAAAAACCTTGGGATTAATCGTGTTTGTTCAACATAGTAGCCGATTAAAGAATTAAAATAGCGAGAAGATTATTACTGTCCCATTCATTTTAAAAAGACAAGGTTTTTCAGATGGAAAATTTTAGCGCTTCTTCATTAGAATCCGTCACCTGTCCAGCCTGTGGCTTATTATGCGACGACATTTACTTAGCGCGTAACGCTGTTGGCCAGCTCAAAATGATCGATAATGGCTGCACGAAAAGTATGACTTTTTTCGAGCGTACTACTCAAACAGCAAGTCCATTAATTGATGGGAAACCTTCTTCGCTCGTTGACGCGATTAAGAAAGCTGCTGCCATTCTTCGTAATGCCAACCAACCATTAATTGCTGGACTAGGGACCGAAGTGCAGGGGATGAGAAGCATTTTAAGCTTAGCTGACAAAGTGGGCGCCTCACTAGACCATATGAATGCCAATAGCAGCTTTCGCAACACCTTAGTTCTACAAAATTCCGGATGGCAAGTGACAACGCTGACAGAAGTTCGCAATCGCGTGGATTTGTTGCTAATCATTGGCACCGATATCGTATCCCACAATCCACGTTTCTTCGAACGTAACGTTTGGAACACAGCCAGCATGTTTGACCAAGATACAAGCGCACGCGAGATTGTTTATTTAGGTGGCCAAGCTGTCGAAACAACCGCAGGCATTTCTCCTGCGGGCAAAAAACCAACGGTGATGCCATGCGACCTATCGTGCTTGCCCGAAGTTATTGCTACCTTACGCGCCATCATTTCAGGAAAAACATTACACATAACTGAAGTCGCTGGGATTAAAACTTCCGATTTGCAAAATTTAGCTGAACGCCTTAAATCAGCAAAATATAGCGTGGTGACTTGGGTTAGTAGCGATTTAAACTTCAAGCATGCTGAACTCACCATTCAAAATATCGCAGAATTAGTCATTAAACTAAATGAAAAAACACGATCCTCAGGCTTGCCTCTTGGCGGTGCCGATGGTGACTATAGCGTGAACCAGGTTAGTACGTGGACTAGTGGCTATCCGATTCGCAATCGCTTTAGCCGTCAATACCCCGAATACGACCCGTATCACTTCAGCACAGAAAAATTACTCAATGATGGGGAAGCTGACGCCCTTCTCTGGATCAGTGAATTTAATCCAGAAAAGACCCCACCTAAAACTAATTTACCCAACATAGTGATCGGTCACGGCAACATGTCTGTCATTGATGCTAACGTTTTCATTCCCGTTAGTACTGCTGGGATAGAACATACAGGGACGATGTTTCGAATTGATAGCTCGGTGAGCTTACCTATTGGCAAATTACGTGAAAGTACCTTACCTAGCCTAACCGAAGTAATTGCAGCCATTGAAGCAGCACTATAAAGAATCATATGAGAGCTAAACCATGTTAATAAAATTAAGTGGGGGGCGCGTTTACGATCCCGCGCATCAAATAGATGGAAAAGTGCTAGATATCTACATTCGTGATGGGAGAATTGTGAGCCGACCACGGGATGATGAAACCATTGATCAAACATACAACCTAAGCGGCAAAGTAGTCATGGCGGGTGCAATTGACATGCATACCCATATCGGTGGTGGCAAAGTAAACATTGCTCGCATGATGTTGCCAGAAGATCATCGCGCAGATCCAAGCCATCATAGCGCGCTATGCCGATCCGGTTGCGGTCATGCCGCACCCTCTACGTTTACTACGGGATACCGTTACGCAGAAATGGGCTATACAGCTGCATTTGAACCTGCGCTTTCGCCTGTCAACGCTCGTCAATCACACTTAGAAATGGGGGATACGCCAATCATCGATAAAGGCGGTTACGCCATGATTGGAAGCGATGACTTTTTCTTGCGTATGTTAGCGGCTAAAAAAGATCAAAACGCTATTAATGATTATGTTGCTTGGATCATGCATGCATCTCAGGCGATCGGAATTAAAGTAGTTAATCCTGGTGGAATTAACGCATTTAAGTTCAATCAACGTGCTTTAGACCTTGATGAACAAAACGTGCATTACCAAGTCACTCCGCGTGAAGTATTGAAAGCACTGTCCAGAGCTGTTCACGAGCTAGGGGTGCCGCACCCACTTCATGTTCATGGCAACAACTTAGGCGTTCCTGGCAACATGGAAACTACGCTCAAAACCATGGGAGCCTCTGAAGGGTATCCACTCCATTTAACGCACATTCAGTTTCATAGCTACGGCACCGAAGGTGACCGCAAGTTCTCTTCAGGGGCAGCAGCTATTGCTGAAGCCCTGAATAAAAATAAAAATATATCAGCCGATGTTGGACAAATTTTATTTAATCAAACTGTGACCGCTTCTGGTGACAATATGCGTCAATTTGCAAACTCCACACTGGGCTCACCACGTAAATCTGTGATTATGGATATTGAGTGCGACTCAGGTTGTGGTGTTGTGCCATTTAAATATAAAGACCAGAACTTTGTAAACGCATTGCAATGGGCAATTGGACTTGAAATCTTTTTACTCACTGACGATCCATGGCGAATTTTCTTGACCACTGACCATCCAAATGGCGCCCCATTCACAAGTTACCCACATCTTATTAAATTATTGATGGATAGAACATTCCGTAACGAAATGTTTGCCAAGCTCAATTTAGACGCTCAGGCAATGAGTACTCTCGCTAGTATCGACCGTGAGTACAGCTTATACGATATCGCCATTATGACGCGCGCTGGCGCTGCTAAATTAGTGGGCTTACATGACCGTGGTCATTTGGGGGTAGGTGCCGGAGCAGATATTACTGTCTATACAGATAACGCTGACCGAGAAAAGATGTTTGCAAAACCAGATTACGTATTCAAAGATGGTGAATTAGTTGTCAAAGATGGTCACGTCGTCAAGGTAACATGGGGGCATACCCATACAGTCAAACCAGACTTTGACAAAGCCATCGAAAAAGATATTAAGCAATATTTTGATAAGTACCACACCATGAATATGGAAAACTTCAAAGTCAGTAACGACGAGATTGCTGAAGGGGGCCGCGGTGGTATAGCCGTTCAGGCCTGCGAAGGTCGCAGGGAGAAATCATTATGATCATCAATGGCGTCCAAATAGATGATACATTTGCTGAAGCTTTTAATATGCGCGGTACGCGTGTAATCATCACCGCTCAAAATCACAAATGGGCTTATAACGCCGCAAATGCCATGACAGGATTTGCAACTTCGGTCATTGGTTGTGGCGTAGAAGCGGGTATTGAACGGGAATTAACCCCGGATGAAACCCCAGATGGGCGTCCAGGCGTGGCAGTTTTAATGTTTGCAATGGGCAGCTCTGTGCTGATGAAACAACTTGAAAATCGCATGGGACAAACCATACTCACCTGTCCAACTACGGCTGCTTTTTCAGGTATCGAAGGTAATGAACGTATCAATCTGGGTAAAAACTTACGTTTCTTTGGTGATGGCTTCCAAATCTCAAAACAATTCGACGGAAAAAGATACTGGCGCGTACCGGTCATGGATGGTGAATTTATTACTGAGGAAACAACTGGAATGGTTCGTGCGGTGGGTGGCGGAAACTTCTTAGTGTTAGCAAGCTCTCAACCGCAAGCGCTTGCAGCTTGTGAAGCAGCAATTGAAGCGATGAAAAAGATTCCTAATGTCATCATGCCCTTCCCTGGCGGTGTAGTGCGATCTGGCTCAAAAGTCGGTTCGAAATATAAAGCCTTATTTGCATCGACTAATGATGCATTCTGCCCAACCTTAAAAGGGCTCACCAAGACTCAACTCTCCCCTGATGTTGAGTCTGTGATGGAAATCGTGATTGATGGTTTAACCGAAGCCGATATTCGTAAGGCGACTTTTGTTGGCATCGAAGCTGCTTGCAAAATAGGAAGTGCAAATGGGATCAAACGGATATCTGCGGGTAACTACGGTGGCAAATTAGGTCCGTTCCATTTCCACTTACACGACATCATGAATGACAAAACCTTAGGCGGAGAAAAAGCATGAGCGCCTTAACCTTTAGCCTTAAACAAGAACTAATACAAAAGCTGGATGTATCCCCAATCACCCCTGACAAGTTAAGCGATAAAAATATAGGGGAAATTTCAGCGACCCTACTTTGGTACGGCAAGCAACAATTACGCGCTGACAACTTTTTTCTAATCTCAGGGCTTGATACCCAGAATATTGTCTTTGATAATTGCTCAGCTAAGGTTGATTATATTGGCAATGGCATGAAAACAGGTCGCATTATCGTTAATGGGAATGCTGGTGCATTTTTAGCATTTCAATTGCAAAAAGGAGAAGTCACCCTTAATGGCAATGCTGCAGACTTTGCTGCGTGCGCAATGGCAGGTGGATTGCTTCTAGTGAATGGCAATGTAGGTGATTATCTTGGCGGCGCACTTGTTGGCGATAGAAAAGGCATGAGAGGTGGCACCGTGATTGTTAAAGGCAATGCTGGAGAACGTACTGGCGACCAAATGCGTCGTGGACTCATTCTAATTGAAGGCAATGTTGGCAGTTACTGCGGCAGCCGGATGTTAGCAGGCACCATAGGGGTTCTCGGTGATGTGGATGACTACATCGGTTACGGGATGAAGCGTGGCACTCTCCTGCTCACAAAAACACCTAAACTTCACGCAACCATCCAAGACTGCGGCACCCATACACTGCCTTTCTTGAGTTTGATGTTTAAATCTTTTAGAAACTTACCAAGTAAGTTCTCAAAAATAAATCAGAATCGTGTGCAACGTTTTGCAGGTGACGTTGGAAATGATGGCAAAGGTGAAATTCTGGTTTTGCAATAAAATGATCGCTTGTGCCTCAACCTCCAATATTATCCAAATCTTTTCATCACAGCTTCAACACATGATTCTGGCAGACTGATGAGCACCGTCACCCCATCTCCAAAGACCTTATCAAGTATCAGACCGTCAATTTTTTCCAACTCGCGCGAAAAGTAATCCAACTCTTTATAATCTAATTTCAGTTGCAACTGCTTCATTTCAACATAAGGAACAATTGTTGCGTCTTCAATAGCGAGCCGTCCTGTGCCCCCATATGCCCTAGCTAGCCCTCCCGTTCCAAGATTAATCCCCCCGTAATAGCGAATGACCCCCACGCATACATTGATTAAGTCACGGCCTTCCAAAAACTGCAAAATGGGCTTACCAGCCGTACCTGATGGTTCACCAGCATCACTAAACCGTTGAACAACCCCTTGATCAGTTTTCAAACGAAATGCATAGGCCAAGTGGTGCGCGCTTTGATGTTGGCTTGCAAGTTTTCGTAAACAACTACCAACAGCCCGCTCATCAGAACAGTATTCAGCAATCGCAATAAATCTAGATTTATTAATGGTGTATTCGGCGTAACCGGATTTGGTGATCTTTAACACAAGACTGACTAATCAATAGACTTAGATATCGCCTTTTCTGGCTTTATCAATAATTTGAATTAATGTATTTTCTAATTCCTGAGCAGCTTTTTGGGCTCGGGGGGTCGGGCTCTTAATGCTTTTTAAATCATAAGTAGGTCTATCTATTGCCAAATATAATTGACCTTTTTGTTGATAAACACCAATTCGGCAAGGCGCAAAAACAACGAACTCAGGATGATCGAGCATAATTTCAGCCCCCAGGCCCAAATTACAAAATGCACGCACTTCCAAAACACCTTCCGGGGCTTGGCCTCTTTGTTTCATATGTTCGCCAATAGGAAAATTTGCAGGATTTACAAAGTTCATCCCTTCGGAAATCACCTTAAGACTGGTCACAACATCGTCATAGCTCACATTAGGCTCAACCGGGACAACGTAAATGGCATTGTTGAAATCGATTGCTGGCAAGGGCCTAGCAGCCATAGCAGACAAAGAAAATAAGAAAAAACTTAAGGCAACAATGATTTTATTCATGCCACATTATGACATTAGATAACGTGCATATGCGAGTGTGTTAAATTGAAACGAGATCTTCATCACTGAATAGCCAATAAAAAAGCCGATCTTTAAGATCGGCTTTTTTATTAATTCAATTACCCATTCATTATTCTTTTGATGCGCGTTTACGCTCATGCTCAAGCAAGTAACGTTTACGGATGCGAATTGATTTAGGTGTTAATTCTACCAACTCGTCATCATCAATAAACTCAACTGCTGACTCGAGTGTTATTTGAACAGCTGGCACCAATCGCACAGCTTCATCAGTACCTGATGAGCGAACGTTGGTTAATTGCTTACCTTTGATAGGGTTCACAATAAGATCGTTTTCACGGCTGTGAATACCAATCACCATACCCTCATATAACTTGTCGCCTGGCACAGAGAACATACGGCCACGATCTTGTAATTTCCACAATGCATAAGCCACAGCCTCACCTTGCTCTGCTGAAATCAACACACCATTTCGACGTCCCGGCATATCTGCTTTTACTGGTGCATATTCATCAAAAATATGCGCCATCAAGCCGGTACCGCGCGTCATGGTTAAAAATTCACTTTGGAAACCAATCAAGCCACGTGCTGGGATCTTGTATTCCAAACGTGTACGGCCATTACCGTCTGATTCCATGTTTTGAAGCTCACCACGACGACGACCCAACTCCTCCATCACAACGCCTTGGGTATCATCTTCCAAGTCTACTGTTAAGATTTCGTATGGCTCACATTTTTGACCGTCGATTTCACGGTAAACGACACGTGGCTTACCCACCGCCATTTCAAAGCCTTCACGACGCATATTTTCCAAAAGAATGGTCAAATGTAACTCGCCACGACCTGATACGCGGAACACGTCTGCATCTTGTGTATCTTCAACACGAAGTGCTACGTTCACCAACAACTCTTTAGTTAAACGATCACGGATTTGACGACTGGTCACAAACTTACCTTCTGTACCAGCCAATGGTGATGAATTGACCATGAAGTCCATCGTCAATGTTGGCTCATCCACGCCTAAAATAGGCATGCCTACTGGGTTTTCTTTATCAGTGACGGTAACACCGATGCCGATATCATCCAAACCAGAAATAATTACGATATCCCCAGCTTCAGCCTCTTTAACCTCTACACGCTCCAAACCACGGAAACCAAATACTTGGTTAATACGACCCTGGCTAATCTGTGTATCACCATTCATGATCGTCACTGCTTGACCTGGCTTAATACGACCATTCCAGATACGACCAATGCCTAGGCGGCCTGTGTAAGTAGAGTAATCAAGTGCCGACACTTGCATTTGTAGTGGCGCATTACTGTCCCCTTTTGGTGGCTCTACATGACTTAAAATGGTTTCAAATAAAGGCCGCATTGTGTCTGAAGCGTTTGCCATATCT
>CAJBIA010000116.1 GCA_903953055.1 uncultured Methylophilaceae bacterium | reverse complement strand
GAGCAAGTGCCGGGGGTTTGGCTCGCCTCATTCGATTTAAAAAATTCAAAATTAAATGTAGGTTTTATTAACAAAACTCCCATGATTTTTTAGCCATTTTGTGAAGAATTAAGCTAAAGTTAACGCCTTATTGATTGAGCTAAATATTCGATGAGTTACCAAGTTCTCGCACGCAAATGGCGCCCTAAGTCATTTGAAACATTGATCGGCCAAGAGCACGTCGTACGCGCTTTAACCAACGCGCTTGAACAACAACGCTTGCATCATGCCTATCTATTAACAGGCACACGGGGCGTTGGCAAAACGACCATCGCGCGTATATTAGCCAAATCACTTAACTGCGAAACTGGCATCACTGCACACCCGTGTGGCGTTTGTTCCGCCTGCATTGATATCGACAAAGGGCGATTCATCGACCTGATTGAAGTGGATGCCGCATCCAATACCCAAGTCGACAACATGCGCGATTTACTTGAAAACGCCCAATACGCCCCTACTTCAGGTCGATTCAAAGTTTACATCATCGACGAAGTCCACATGCTTAGTCGAAGCTCTTTTAATGCAATGCTTAAAACCTTAGAAGAGCCCCCAGAACACGTTAAATTCATTCTGGCGACCACAGACCCACAAAAAGTTCCTGTGACGGTGTTATCGCGCTGCTTGCAATTTAACTTACGCCAAATGGCGAGCACATCAATTACCGAACACTGCCAAGTCATATTAAAAACAGAAAATATCCCATATGAAACAACTGCCCTGCAACTGATCGCTAAAGCAGCTTCTGGAAGTATGCGTGACGCACTATCATTGCTTGATCAAGCAATTGCTTACGGCAACCAAAGTGTTCGTGAAAACGAAGTGCGCACGATGCTAGGGGCCATTGATCAGAGCTATCTGTACGAATTACTTCACGCGCTAGTTAAAAATGATGGTCATTCACTCATGAACCAGGCAAAAGCCATGTCAGAACGAAGCATCGATTTTGATGCTGCTCTCAATGATATTAGTAATCTGCTACATGAAATTGCAATGATCCAGGTGGTGCCTCAAAGCATTGCTTTAGACTTACCCGAGCGCCCTGCCTTATTAGAGCTTGCGCAAGCAATTAGTCCTGAAAAAGTACAGCTCTATTACCAAATCGCTCTTCTTGGAAAACGCGATATCGGGCTAGCCCCAGATGAGTTTGCTGGCTTTACGATGACACTGCTTCGCATGCTTGCCTTCAACCAAGGCGAAACTGCGATAACCACAAAAAAAAGCCCTGAAACAAGAGTAATAGCATCATCGAAAATCGAATTGCCCCAACCAACAACCTCCCCTAGTAAAAGTGTCTCTCAGGAAGCAGCTATTATTAATGAAACGTCGATACAGCGAGTTGAGACTTCAGAAATACTAACAAGCCAAGACGAGCAGAAATTTGTTGATGAAGAGCCCATCCCAAAGATCGAGCCCAATCACAATATTCAATTTAACGGTAACTGGCGTGACCTAGTTGATGCCCTTAAGCTAGGCCTTGCAAGAACGCTAGCTCAGAACTGCGAATTAGAGAGTTTTGATGAAGAGAACATCAATCTAACCGTTCCTGACTTACAAAAACATTTAATGGATCCCAATTATCAGGAAAAGCTAAGCGCTGCCATCAATCAACATTTTGGTAGAAAAATTAAGCTCACCCTGAAAATTGGTGGGAGCGGCAATACGCCAGCCAAGCAAATCTTTGAAGAAAAAGTTGCCGTTCAGTCAGTGGCCGTCAATGCAATTGAGGAAGATGATTTCGTGAAGGCACTCGTGAAAGACTTTGGCGCCCAGGTGATTCCCTCTAGCATTAAACCAATTTAGTAAAATTATTAAATAAACAATTAATTTATAAAGGAAATAGTAAATGATGAAAGGCGGAATGGGCAATTTAATGAAGCAAGCCCAAATGATGCAAGAGAATATGAAGCGCGCTCAAGCTGAGCTTGCTAATGTCGAAGTTGAAGGCGTTGCAAGTAATGGCTTGGTTAAAGTGCTCATCACTTGCCGCAATGAAGTTAAGCGTGTGAGTATCGACGATAGCGTCATGGATGATAGAGAAACGCTGGAAGATTTAGTGCTGATCGCGATCAAAGATGCGATTGCTAAAGCAGAAAAAACATCTGAGTCACGCATGAGCGGTCTTATGCCTGCTGGCATGAAGTTACCCTTCTAAAAATTCGTGCAAACACCCGCTAGCTTAGAGCAATTAATTGAGGCGCTTCGCTGCCTGCCTGGCGTTGGGCCAAAATCAGCCACCCGTATGGCCTATCACTTATTGCAACGGGATAGAAAAGGTGCGAATGCCTTAGCCATCTCCCTAGACACGGCTTTGCAGGTGGTCAGTCACTGCCAACTCTGTAACACCTTCAGCGAACAACCTACCTGTCCAGCCTGCGCCTCCGGTAGTCGTGACAACACCCTGCTCTGTGTCGTTGAAATGCCAACTGACATGATGATGATGGAACAAACCCATGCATACCAAGGCATGTACTTCGTCCTGATGGGGAGATTATCACCATTAGATGGCGTTGGACCCAAAGAAATACACCTAGAAAAACTGCTCAAACGCGCCCAAGACGGACTCATTAAAGAAGTCATACTCGCGACTAACTATACAGTTGAAGGTGAGGCAACTGCCCATTACATAAGTGAGCTTATCAGTAAGCATGGCGTCAAGATCACCCGTATTGCCCGTGGCATGCCGATGGGCGGTGAAATTGAACATGTAGATAGCGGAACATTAGCTCAAGCCATGATGGAACGTCG
>CAJBIA010000115.1 GCA_903953055.1 uncultured Methylophilaceae bacterium | reverse complement strand
GGCGGTAAGCATAATGACTTAGAAAACGTGGGTTATACCGCGCGTCACCATACCTTTTTTGAAATGCTAGGCAACTTCAGTTTTGGTGATTACTTCAAAGAAGATGCGATTAAGTACGCTTGGGAATTACTCACTGAAGTGTACAAGCTCCCTAAAGATAAACTGACCGTCACCGTCTACGCAGATGACGATGAAGCCTATGACATTTGGGCGAATGATATCGGGGTGCCAAAAGAGCGCATCATTCGCATCGGTGATAATAAAGGCGCACGCTACGCATCCGACAATTTCTGGATGATGGGCGATACAGGACCTTGCGGCCCTTGCACGGAAATCTTCTATGATCACGGCGAGCATATTTGGGGCGGCCCACCAGGCAGTCCGAATGAAGACGGTGATCGATTCATCGAAATTTGGAACAACGTGTTCATGCAATTCAACCGCGATGAAGCGGGTGTGATGCATCCGCTTCCTAAACCATCCGTGGATACCGGCATGGGCTTAGAGCGCATCTCAGCGGTCCTACAACACGTGCACGCCAACTATGAAATTGACTTATTCCAGGCGCTCATCAAAGCGGCAGCCCGTGAAACAAAAACAACGGATTTAGAAAATCCATCTTTAAAAGTATTGGCCGATCATATCCGCGCATGTAGCTTCTTGATTGCCGATGGCGTCATTCCAGGCAACGAAGGTCGTGGATACGTGCTACGCCGTATTATCCGCCGTGCGATTCGTCATGGTTACAAACTAGGGGCTCGCGCTGCCTTCTTCCATAAAATCGTGGCGGATTTAGTCGCGGAAATGGGCGAAGCCTATCCAGAACTCAAAGAATCGCAAACCCGCATCACGGAAGTCCTCAAACAAGAAGAAGACCGCTTCTTTGAGACCATTGAAAACGGTATGGCCATCTTAGAGTCTGAATTAGCAGAGATGGCAAGTGCTGAAAACACCACGTTCAATGGCGAAACTGCCTTCAAATTGCATGACACCTATGGGTTCCCACTAGATCTGACAGCGGATATCTGCCGCGAACGTCATGTCACCGTGGATTCCGCCGCCTTTGATAAGGCGATGTCGCGTCAAAAGGAACAGGCCCGGTCTGCTGGTAAATTCAAAATGGCAACCAACCTTGAGTACGATGGTGAAGCCACCAAGTTCCAAGGCTATGAGCATCTAGAATCGAAGGCCACAGTCCTGGCACTATACAAAGATGGTGCTGCCGTTAAGGAACTGAGCGAAGGCGATTTAGGCGTGGTGGTATTAAATGAAACGCCTTTCTATGCCGAGTCTGGCGGTCAGATTGGTGACTGTGGTGAATTAAAATCGACGAATGGGATTTTTAGTGTGGAAGACACCCTTAAAATTCAAGCGAGCGTATTTGGTCATCATGGAGTCCTCACGACAGGAAAGCTCAGTGTTGGCGACGCGCTGCAAGCTCGCGTGAATAAAGCCGCACGATCCAGCACCATGCGTAATCATTCTGCAACCCACTTAATGCATAAAGCATTACGTGAAGTGTTAGGCGAGCATGTGCAGCAAAAGGGTTCATTAGTGGATACGGATAAAACCCGCTTCGACTTTGTGCACAATGCGCCGATGACCGATGAAGAAGTAAGCCGCGTAGAACGCATTGTGAACGCAGAGATTTTAGAAAATATCCAAACACAAGCGCGCGTCATGGATATCGAGTCTGCACAAAAGACCGGCGCGATGATGTTGTTTGGCGAAAAATATGGCGATGAGGTCCGAGTCCTGGATATTGGCTCATCACGCGAACTCTGTGGCGGCACACACGTGAGTCGCACTGGCGACATTGGACTATTTAAGATCACAGCTGAAAGTGGCGTGGCCGCTGGTGTACGCCGTTTAGAAGCAACGACTGGTACGAGTGCACTTAACCTAGTCCAAAACCAACAAACCTTGGTGAGCCATTTAGCGCGTGAACTTAAAACACCAGAGCACGATCTCAGTATTAAAGTCTTACAATTATTAGACACACAAAAGTCCTTGGAAAAAGAGCTCGCTAGATTAAAATCTAAACTCGCTTCTTCACAGGGCGATGAAATTGCAGAACAGGCCATCGAAATCAATGGGGTGAAAGTATTAGCGACCTTGCTAGAAGGTGCTGACGCGAATGCCTTACGTGAGACGATGGACAAGCTTAAAGACAAGCTAAAATCTGCTGTGATTGTATTGGCGAGCGTGAATGACGGTAAAGTCAGCATTGCTGCCGGGGTGACACAAGACCAGATTGCAAGACTAAAAGCGGGCGACTTAGCCAACCATGTGGCTAGCCAAGTCGGTGGCAAGGGTGGCGGAAAACCAGACATGGCAATGGCAGGCGGTACGGATGCCAGCCAACTACCTCAAGCGCTTGCAAGTGTGCAAGCATGGGTTCAACAAAAACTTAATTCACTTTAAAAACTAAATCTTATGGCACTCATTGTTCAAAAATACGGCGGCACCTCAGTTGGTAGCCCAGATCGCATTAAAAATTTAGCACGTCGCGTTGCGCGCTTTAAAGCACTCGGCCATCAAATCGTCGTCGTCGTTTCTGCCATGTCGGGCGAAACCAACCGATTAATTGGACTGGCAAAAGAGATTATGAGTGAGCCAGATCCAAGAGAGCTCGATGTCATGGTCGCAACCGGTGAGCAAGTCACCATTGGACTCACAGCGATGGCACTGATGGAGCTTGGTTTAAAAGCCAAAAGCTATACAGGCGCACAAGTTCGAATTGTGACAGACAATGCCCATAACAAAGCGCGCATCTCCCATATTGAAGAAGAACGCATTCGCAAAGACTTGAATGATGGCTACGTTGTAGTGGTCGCTGGCTTCCAAGGCGTGGATGAACAAGGCAACATTACGACGCTTGGTCGCGGTGGCTCAGATACTACTGGGGTAGCATTAGCGGCTGCACTTAATGCGGATGAATGCCAAATTTATACGGATGTTGATGGCGTTTACACCACAGATCCTAGGCTAGTGCCAGAAGCGCGCCGCTTAAAATCCATCACCTTTGAAGAAATGCTGGAACTAGCAAGCCAAGGTTCTAAAGTATTGCAAATTCGTTCTGTTGAATTTGCAGGCAAATATAAAGTAAAACTTCGCGTACTCTCAAGCTTTGAGGAAGACGGCGAAGGCACTCTCATCACATTTGAAGATCCAGAAAATAAGGACAGCAACATGGAACAACCAGTCATTTCAGGCATTGCATTTAACCGAGACGAAGCAAAGATTATGGTATTGGGTGTGCCAGACAAACCTGGTATTGCTTATCAAATTTTAGGCCCAATCGCCGATGCCAAAATTGATGTCGACATGATTATCCAAAATACGGGTGCAGACGGTACCACTGACTTTACCTTCACCGTTCACAAAAATGAAATGTTCAAGGCCCTTGGCATCCTGAACCAAGTTCAATCGCACATTGGGGCGCGAGAAGTTCGCGGTGATGACAAAATTGCCAAAGTGTCCGTCGTTGGGGTTGGCATGCGCTCACATGTTGGTATCGCAAGCCAAATGTTC